>DAVZIV010000322.1:0-1911 GCA_052273125.1 Candidatus Merdousia sp.
CGCCTCTTGGCTTATTCTGACCCCCGGGTTCGTCGATATGCACGTGCATTTGCGCGACCCGGGCCAGACTTCCAAAGAATGCGTGGCAACTGGAACGGCTGCGGCAGCCGCAGGCGGCTTCACAAGCATTGTGGCAATGCCCAACACTTCGCCGGCAGTCGACAATCCATCGACCGTGCGCCTGATAAACGACATCATTGCCGAGACCGCCAAAGTGCGCGTCTATCAAAGCGCCTGCATAACCGAGGGGCGCGCGGGCGAAAAGCTCGCGCCGCTCGGCTCGCTGAAGTCTATGGGCGTAATTGCAATCACCGACGACGGCTCGTGCGTACAGAGCGTCGAAATTATGCGCAACGCAATGCAGTACGCAAAAATGTTCGGGCTTTTCGTTATGGACCATTGTCAGGAGGCGACGCTCACGGCTTCGGGGCAGATACACGAGGGCGAATGGTCGGTGCGCTTGGGGCTCGGCGGCTGGCCTGCTGCGGCGGAAGACATAATCGTGGCGCGCGACCTCATTCTGGCAAAATACACGCAGTCGCACATACACTTGCAGCACATTTCAAGCGCGGTTTCCGTCGGGCTGATTAGGGCGGCAAAGGCGGCAGGCATAAGCGTTTCGGCGGAGGCAACGCCCCACCACCTTTCCTTTACCGACGAGTGCCTCAAGGATTTCGACACCAACTACAAAATGTGTCCGCCTCTGCGTTCCGAAGCCGATCGCGACGCGCTCATAGACGGCGTGGTAGACGGCACAATAGAAGTCATAGCAACCGACCACGCCCCGCATACCGAGACCGAAAAAGACAGGGAATTCAACCTTGCCCCCTTCGGCATTACGGGCTTGGAGACGGCTTTCAGCGCGTGCGCCGAGACTCTCGTGGCGTCGAAGAAAATCGATATGATGCGCCTTGTGCGCCTGATGTCAACGCGCCCCGCCGAGCTGCTGGGGCTCGACGCGGGAACGCTCAAGGCGGGCTCGCCCGCCGACTTCGCGCTCATCGACGAAAACGCGGAATATGTCTACAATACACCCGTTTCGCGCTCGTCGAATTCGCCGTGGCTGGGCAAAAAGCTGCGCGGAAAAGTGGTTTCCACATTCGTCGGCGGCAAAAACGTCTACGACGCCCGCTAATGGATTGGGCGGGTATTTATCTGTTTGTCGTGTGGGCGGCGTTTGCGGCGTCCGCGCGATTTTTTTTGCGCCCCGCGCTCGAAAGCGGCGGCGTGAAGACCGTGCGCATGGACGCTAAAGACTTTGTGCTTTTTGCGTGCATAGCCTGCTTTGTCGTTCTTCTTTCGTCGAAATTCCGCGGCGATTTCGCCGAGTTTTTTCCCGACGACAATGCGGCGGCGGTTTTCGCCTACGCGCCCGTTTATCAAATTTTGATAATAAGCGCGGTTTTTTATTTTAAGAAAACGGCGGCGGCGAAATTTTCCTTCGGCTGGAGATTTTCAACCGCCGACGTCAAGCGCGCTCTGAAATATTCGCTGGCGGCGCTCGCCGTTGCGTTTCTTGCGGCTGCGGTTTCGAGAGTCGGCGTATATCTGATTTCGGGGAAGTGGGAGGAGCAGCAGGAGATTATAAAACTCTTCCTCCAAGCAGATTCCGTTTGGCTGCGCGCGCTGGCGGCGTTTTCGTTCCTCGTGCTCGCCCCTATTTCAGAAGAGCTTTTGTTCAGGGGCGTTATGTACCGCTGGGCAAAATCAATGGCTGCGGCAACGGGCAAATGCGGCGCATTTGCTGCGGCGCTTGTCGTTTCGGCGGTGTTTGCTGCGGCGCATTCAAACGCGGCGGCGTTTGCGTCCCTGTTCGTGGTGGCTATGTTTTTGACTGCGCTTTACGAAAAAACGGGGTTGATTGCGGCGCCTATTTTCTGTCATTTTATATTTAATTTTGTTAATGTTGTA
>DAVZIV010000323.1:0-1908 GCA_052273125.1 Candidatus Merdousia sp.
ACGTAAAGCGCTTGTCCAGCCCGAACTCGCCTATTGCCGACGCTCCGCGGCAGAGTTTTTCAAGAGACTCTACGGCGGCTTCTATCTGGGCGTCGGAATGCGAGAGTGCCTCGCCCAAAAAAAGCCCGTAGACTTTTTTCAGCAGCGGATTTTGGGCGTCTTCAAGCTCCCTCCACTGGGTTTCGTTTATGGCGCAGACGGCGGCGGGCATGGCGGTGGAAATTCCACCTATGTGGCAGTGCGCGTCTGTGGCTTTTTGCGGCATTTGCAGTTATTTTAAAAATTCCGTCGCAACTTGTTCGGCGTCGGCGCGCTCTACTACTTTTGTGAACGCCTTCCCGATTTTTTCTATCAGCACGAATTTCAATTTGCCGCCCGCGTTCTTTTTGTCGTGCGACATCGCCTCCATAAATTCGGCGAGAGTTGCGTTTGACCGCAATTCGACGGGCAGATTGTTCTTTAGAAGCGCCTTTTCGATTTCCCTACGGAAATTGCCGAACCCCAACCGCGCCGAAAGCTGCGCCGCCATAACCATGCCTATTGCCACAGCTTCGCCGTGCAGGTACGTTCCGTAGCCCGACGTCTTTTCTATGGCGTGGGCGAAAGTGTGCCCGAGGTTCAGCAATGCGCGCCCGCCGCTTGCGGCGTTTTCGCGCTCGTCGTCGGCGACAACCCGCGCCTTGAGGGCGCAGCTGCGGCGGATAACTTCGGGCAGGAGGGGCGATTCGGGCGAAATTTCGTTTTCGGCGGTAATTTCAAACAATTCGGCGTCTCCGAGTACTCCGCATTTTATAACCTCCGCCATTCCCGCGGCAAATTCGCGCTTCGGAAGGGTCTTGAGAAATTCGGTGTCGGCAAAGACTCCCTTTGGCTGATGGAATGCGCCGACGAGGTTTTTGCCTTCGGGAATGTTTATGCCCGTTTTGCCGCCTACGGAAGAATCCACCATTGCAAGCAGCGTTGTGGGAATTTGGTAGAAGTCAATCCCGCGCATGTACGATGCCGCCAGAAAGCCCGTGAGGTCTCCCACTACGCCGCCGCCGAGCGCCACCAGCGCGCTTTTTCTGTCTGCGCCCAGACGCGCCAATTCCGAGCTTAGTTCGGCGAATTTCTCGAAGCACTTGGAGCCTTCGCCGCCCTCCGCGGGTATTATTTGCGCGATTTCGGCAAGGCGCGAAATTCTCTCTTTGTTGAATTTCAGCACGTCGGAATCGGCAATGCAGACGAGTTTCGAACCCGACTTGCCGCGTTGGGCGAGCTCTTCCACTGCGGCGTCGAAGGCGTTTTGCTCTATGAGAATGTCGTAGCCGCGGTCGGCGAGATTTACGTTGAGTTTCATTTGTCAGTCCTCCAAGCCGAAAACGCCGCGCGCGTATGCGCGCACGTCGAATTTGCGTAGGTCTTCGGGCTTTTCGCCGAAGCCCACGTAGAGTATGGGCAGTTTCAGCTGTCTATAGACGCCCGCTATTGCGCCGCCTTTTGAAGTGCCGTCGAGCTTTGTGATTATCGCGCCCGAAAGCGGGAAAGCCTTGTTGAACGCCTTTGCCTGTTCTATGCTGTTGCTGCCGAGACTGCCGTCGAGAACTATCACGGCGTTTTGCGGCGCGGACGGGTCGTTCTTTTTGAGAACCCTGCCTATTTTTGCGAGTTCTCCCATCAAATTTTCCTTTGTGTGCAGACGCCCCGCTGTGTCGAGCACAAGCCATTTTGCCCCGCGCGCCTTTGCCGCCTGCCAAGAGTCCCACGCGGTTGCGGCGGAATCCGCTCCGTGCGCGCTTTCGACAAGCTTTACGCCGAGCCTGTCCGCCCACTGTCGTATTTGCTCGTTCGCGGCGGCGCGGAAAGTGTCGCACGCGCCCAGAACAACGCCGCCGTCGGGGGAGAGCAGGTGGGCGAGCTTTGCCGCCG
>DAVZIV010000324.1:0-1882 GCA_052273125.1 Candidatus Merdousia sp.
GGGTCTTTGGCTTACTCCAAAGCTTCCCCCAAAAGCTTGCCTTCGGCAACTTTTGCCCGCTGGGCGGGTCTCCATTGAAGGGCTTCGCCCACGCGGTTTCGCTTCGCTCAAGCCGCTATCCCATTCGTGCTTATCCCAAGCAAAGCGGCGGTTTGCGCTACGCGCATCGCCGCACCACAAGAAAAAAACGCCGAGCGGGCACGCCATCGCGCGTTTTAGAAGCCGACTTTCGGGTTGGTGTAGCGATTGTTGTCGTTGGAATGGAACGCGCCGTATTCCGTTACACACGCGCCCTGCGGCCCGCCAATCATATAGTGGCTCGATTCCAGCCTGCTGAGCCAAACCACATTGCCCGTCTTTGCGTCGATGGGATTAACCTTGTTGACGGAGACAAATTTTTTCTGGCTTTCGGGAACTTTAACCTGCGGATATTTGGAGGCGTCTTCGCCCGTTTCGCCAAAGCAGAAAGCGCTGCCCGCGCGCGCCTGCCAGCATTCGTTTTTGGCGGGAAGACCGTTGCCGGGAACATGGCGGTGTTCGACCAAAAGCTGGTTGGGCAGGAGGAAAATTTCGTGCCCGAAAACGCCGTTTTTGTTTTCGTGCGCCCAAAAAATGCCGCCCATGCCGACATTGGGAAAGTCGCCCAATGCGAAGTCCGAAACCCACATATTTTTGCGGAGGTTTTCGCTAACGGGATAGCCGAGTTTTTCCATCATATCGAAGTACGCCTGCTTGGCGGCTTCTTCGTCGAATTTACCGTTTTTGTAAAACATATTTTTTGTCAATTTTTGTTGTTGGGGGGCGGGCGCGGCGCAGCCCGATTCGGGGCAGGAGGCGCACGCGCACAAGCCTAAAGATACAGCTGAAAGTAGCAATGCTAATAGTGACTTTTTCATGATAGTTATTCCTTTCTCTTATTAAAATTAGTGCGGAACGTTGTCGTGGCGCGGAGTGATGTCGCGCTCGGGCGGCAGCGGGAGGGGAGAAACGCTCTTGAGAGATGCCGCAGCGGCTTCGGCGTCGTTTATAACAAGGCGAACGCCGACGTTGTAGACTTTCTGCCACGGGTGGTAGTCGCGGCGGATTGAAACGCGGGCGCGCTTTGCGCGGTCGCGCCACGAGCCGCCCCTGACAGTCTTTTTGTCGGCGACTTTTTTACCGCCGAGCGTTTCGGTGAAGTCGTCGGCCGTCCATTCGGAGACGTTGCCGAGCATATCGCACAAGCCGAACGCATTGGGCTTGTAAGAGCCTACGTCGCACGCCAAAAGCTGACCGTCGTTGGCGTATACATCGTAGGGAGTGTAGGCGTTTAGCGGGCTTTCGTCGGCTCTGGGCTGGGGATTGACGCCGTTGACGGCAAAATTCTTGAGAGTGTAGTCCGCCAAATTTTCGCATGCACCGTAGTTTGCGCCGAGCTTGCCGAACCAGAAATCGCCGTCGGTTCCGGCTCTCGCAGCCCATTCCCACTGCTTTTCCGTCGGCAATGACACCTTTACGCCGAGCTTGTCGGAAAGCCAGCTGCAGTACGAGTTTGCCTGATTCCAGTTCACGCGCACAACGGGCTGGTTGGGCAGATTTGCGGGATAGCCGCGGTCTACGTGATCCTTCCACTGCCTGTCCTGATAACCCGAGTTGTGGGTGGGGTCGAACTTGGCAAACTGCGCGTTGGAAATTTCGCAGCGGCTCATATAGAAGGGCTTTTTCACCTTGACTGGCTGCGCGGGGCCTTCGTCGAAGAAACCGCGATTGGTGCCCATAACATAGCTACCCGCGGGAACGAGCACAAAGCGGATTTTCGAGCCGTCTACATCGGCTTCAAGCTCTTTGGGGAGCGCCTTTTTGCCGCCGAAAAACCCCTTTAGCCAACCGCCGCCGTTTGCGC
>DAVZIV010000325.1:0-1878 GCA_052273125.1 Candidatus Merdousia sp.
CGACGAATCCCTCTTCGCCGCGCACAAGGTTCGCGGCACGTTCAGCTTGGAAGAGGCGGCTCTCAAGGCGCTGGAACTCTGCGGCGTATCGTGCGAGGGCTTCGCCTTTACGGACGAAAAAATCAGGGAGATTGTGGACAGGGAAATGAAAAAGTTCTCTCCCGAGCAAAAATACCTGCGCGGCATATACTGCGGCGGAACGTTCGCCGAGGAATCGCTCATTTACCTCAAGGAGCACAATCCCGACTCCAAGCTCTATTTCAATATGAAAACGCGCTATGCGCTCAAGCTCGACTCGCACCTCAAAAGTCAGGAGCACACGCTTGTCGACTTGGGTTCGGAGGAATTTACAATCGACGCCCCGCACCCCGTTTTCGATCCCGAATTGAGGCTCAAGCGTTTCCGTCAGGAAGCCGCAGACCCCGAAACGGCGGTCATATTGCTTGACTTCATCACCGCCCCCGGCGTTCACGAAGACCCGATTTCGCCCTTTGCCAAGGCGTGCGCCGAGGCAATCAAGGCGCGCAACGGCGCGTTGACGGTCATTGCCTCAATCTGCGGTTCGGTGAACGACCCTCAGGACATTGTAAAATGCGGCAGGGAACTTGTGGACGCGGGCGTAATTCTCACGGGCAGCAACCACCAGAGCACGCTGCTTGCAAGCGCGTTTATGAAAGCTTTGGACAATAGAAAGTAGGTTTTTTATGGAAGAAAAATGCCGCAAAAAATGCAAGAAATTGAAAGTTGTTAACCTCGGTTTGCAGACTTTTGCCGAGTCCCTGCGCAAACAGGGCGTGAAGGTGGCTCAGGTAAACTGGCGTCCGCCCCGCAAGCTCGACAAGGAAATGCAGAACATCTTGGACGACCTTCTCTAATCCTTTCAACTTCGCAAAGATTATGAATATAAAGGAAAAAATCGAACAGGCAAATCAAAAAGCCGTAAGCGAGCTTATTGACGCCAATCCCGTGTGGGTTGATATTCTTCCCGCGGGCGAGGTTATCGACGGGCTTGAACCCAATATGATTTTACACTCCGGCCCGCCGATTGAATACAAGGACATGGTTCCCTTGCACAAGCGCGGTATGGTCAGCGGCGCTCTATTCGAGGGTTTGGCAAAGACCGAAGCCGAAGCCGTGGCAAAACTCGAAAGCGGCGAAATCAAGGTAAGCAGCGCCCTCGACCACAACACTGTCGGCGCGGGCACGGGCATCATTACCTCGCACGTTTCGATGATTGTAGTCGAAAATAAAAAGACGGGCGTAAGAGCCGCTACGTTCCCCGCGGAAGGCCCGTTCCAAGGCGGTCTCTGCGGCTGGGGACTCTACACCGAAGAAATTGCCGCTAACCTGCGCTATATGACGAACGAAATCTTCCCCGTCATGCGCGAGCTTATCCACGAGCGCGGCGGGTTGCCCATCAAGCCGATTTTGGCGGAGGGCATGCAGATGGGCGACGAAAACCACACGCGCCAGACTGCCGCAGACTACATCTTCAATACGCAGATTCTCCCCGACCTCTTCCGTATGGACATCGACAAGAAGACGCTCTTGAAGGTTATGGACTACATTGTCCAGACTCCGCGCTTCTTCCACTGCTACGGTCAGGGTGCAAGTATGTCGGCTCTGCTTTCGGCAAAGGGCACGCCCTATTCCACAATGACTGTGGCTTTCGGCGGCAACGGCGTTGAGTTCGGCATCAAGGTAGCAGGCATGGGCGACGAATGGTTTACGGCTCCCGCAATGATGATGAAGGGGCGCTACACGTCTTCGCAGTTCAGCGAAAAGGATCAGTTGCCGTGGATTGGCGACAGCTGCGTTGTTGAATGCGCAGGCTTGGGCGGTTTGGCGGCTGCGGCAAGCCCCATAGTTTGCAACCTT
>DAVZIV010000326.1:0-1877 GCA_052273125.1 Candidatus Merdousia sp.
AAAATCTATAAAAAAAGTCGGTTCGAGGGCGTTTACCCTCGTTGAGTTGTTGATTGTTATAGCCATCATCGGCGTTTTGGCGGGCTTGATATTCCCGTCATTGACGCGCGTTTTGGGCGTCGGCAGTCAGGTAAAATCAATGAACAACGCCCGCAATATTGCAAATGCGTGGATGTCGTACGCAAAGACGGGTTCGCATATGCGCGTAATCAACAAACCCGACATCTACCAGTGGATTAAGGTTTTGGCAGACAAGCAGGACCTCAACAACCCCAGCATTTGGATTTTGGACTTCGACCCCCTCGTTGCAAGCATAAGGAGCGAGCGTTCAATGCCCATTTCCATCGTCAACAAGGTCGGCACAATTTCAAAGCTCAATCCCGAGTTCAAGGCGTTCCCCATCAGCTGGGAAGTCGCCAACAACGTTCCCACCAATGCCGAGGCCAACACGCCTTTGGTCTGGACGCGCGGTCTTAAATCCAGCGGCACTTGGGACGAAGAAACGGGCGTATTCGGTGCGGAAGGCGGCCACATTGCCTTTGTGGACGCACACGTCGCGTGGTATCCGAGCCTAAAGGACGAAGATACGGGTCAGGGCTTGCTCAACGTCTACAACAAGACTTTCAGAACGTTCAACATTGCAAGCGCAATCAAGGGCGGGGCAAGAAACATTCTCAAGTCAAAAGTAAACGTTTCCGACGACGATGCTTCCGACGCTGCCGCCGACGGAGCTTCCGACGCGGCTGCCGAATAGTTCGTTTTCCCCTTTTATTTCGGGCGGCGCGGTGTTATACCGCGCCGTTTTTTTTGAGCCGAAGATTCGGATATACCGGTACCTTTGCTTTTTTTGTTAAAAGTTTTCTAAAAAAGCTTGCCAAGTACGGGGGGCTTAGGATTTAAATTTAGCCCCGAAATGAAATACATTTTTATTACAGGCGGTGTTGTTTCCTCGTTGGGAAAAGGTTTAACTTCGGGCGCGTTGGGCGCCCTTTTGGAAACCAGAAAATTGAAGGTCAGAATCCAGAAATTCGACCCGTATCTCAACGTCGACCCCGGTACGATGAGCCCCTTCCAGCACGGCGAAGTATACGTGCTTGACGACGGCGCCGAAACCGACCTTGACCTCGGGCACTACGAACGCTTTACCCACGGACATTTGAGCCGCTTCAACAACCTCACCTCGGGGCAGATTTACGAACACGTTCTGCAAAAGGAGCGCCGCGGAGACTACCTCGGCAAGACCGTTCAGGTCATCCCGCACGTAACAAACGAAATCAAGGAGAGAATGTACGCCGCAGGCCGCGACGTTGACGTTCTCATTACCGAAATCGGCGGAACCGTCGGCGACATCGAGGGTCTGCCGTTCCTGGAAGCCCTGCGCCAGTTCTCTCTGGAAGTGGGCAAGGAAAACGTGCTTTTCATTCACGTAACGCTTTTGCCGTACCTCAAGGCGGCGGGCGAGCTCAAGACAAAGCCATCGCAGCAGAGCGTTGCAAAGCTGCGCGAAATCGGCATTCAGCCCGACATTTTGGTTTGCCGCACTGAAAAGCCCATGACGGAGGATATGCGCCAGAAGCTTTCAATGTTCTGCAATGTCGAACAGCGCGCCGTCATTGAAGAGCGCGACGTGGAGCATTCAATTTACGAACTGCCGCTTATGCTCGCAGAAGAGGGTATGGACGAGCTCATTGTCAATAAGCTCGGTATTGGGGGCACTACGAGCGACATCGAGCCGTGGCGCACAATTGTCCGCCGCTTGGTCTCTCCGTCGGGCGGCGAATGCAAAATAGCAGTCGTGGGCAAATACATAGACTTGCAGGACGCCTACAAATCAATTTACGAATCTCTCGCGCACGCGGGCGTCGGCAACGATTGCG
>DAVZIV010000327.1:0-1876 GCA_052273125.1 Candidatus Merdousia sp.
TTTATACGCCCAAAATTTCCCTTAGCGTAGACGAAGATATTTCGGGCAAAAAAGTCGGCTTGTTCGGCGATTTCGAGAGTGTATCGTTCAAAATGTCCGCCAAGCCGAAGCTTGTTCTTGCGCAGGATTTGATGTCGGATACTCCCGTTGACATCACCGCCGACTGCGCCTATTCCGGCGGCACCCTTACAATCTTCGGAAGCGTTGCGAGCAGGCTTTGTTCCGGACAGCCGAAGGGCGACATTTCCGCGCCCGCCATTGTGTTCAAGGCCGAGTAAAATTCCGCGTCCCGCAAATACAAAACGAAAAGCGCCCGCAGGCATTGCTGGCGTTTTTTTTTGTTATTTTGAGTTGTTTTTTATTACTCTGTAGTCTTTGGAGGGGATTATTGTTGTTTTGTATTTGAAAGGATTGTCGGAGTAGTTTGTTATGGTTTCGTCTGAGTTTGAATATTTTGTGAGAAAGACGTTCGGGGCTATCTCTCTATGGTCGTCGATAAACTCGAGCTGCAGATAGGACTCCCGCGAAAATTCGTCGTACGCCTTTTTAAGCGGGGCAACGTCGGAGAGTTTCTTCGCGCCCGCGTAGACGACGGGGCGCCCGCCGTATTCGGCGGTTTGCAGCCTGCCTTCAATGCGGTCGCTTTCGTCTTTTGCGTATATGCTGTACATTGTTTTGTGAAACGGGTTGCTCAGAATTATTCCGTGGTAGACAATCTGCCAGAGCGGCACGCGCCCCGAAACCAGCGGCGACTTCGACGGGAACGTGTAAAACGTAGACGTGTAGAGGGCGAAGTCGAGCGTGCGCGCAACGTGGTCGAAGCCGGCCTCCGAGCCTTGCCCGCCGAAATACTTGTGCGACATTTCCTGAATTGCATTCATAGCCTCCGCGCCCTGTCTGCGCGTCTGCGGGTGTTTCGGGTCGCAGCAGAACGGCGGGCGGATTGCGGAATTTACGTCGAGGTGGAAGAGCCCCTCTATTCCGATGTCCCTGATGCGTTTGTAGTCCTCCTCCACAAAGAGTTCGAGCACGCGCCGCATGCACGGTTGGTAAGAACGCCCGCCCGCCCAAATGTATTTTTTCCACAGAGACCCGTCGGGCATTTTTGCAATGTATTCGGGGTCCCATCTGTTCGATATTGTGAACGCGCCCGTGTAGGCGGTGTGGCATGTCATTTGATAGCCGAGCGATTTTCCCAAAGCCACGGCTTCCCTCATTTTCTCCTCTCCGCCGACCGCCTCCTCCACGGGGAAGAATTGCAGGGCGCGGCCGTCGTGCCCCTTTGTAATCCAGCCCGTGTAGCAGATTTGCACGTTGTCTATTCCCGCCGCCTTGAGGTTGCGCATAATCTCCATGGACGTGTCGAACGTGCAGAAGATGTGCAGCGGAGGCTCGTTGTCTGGGGTCTGGTGCTCGATTTTGTCCTTGTTGTTTTTTGCCGCCATTGAGATTTTCACGAAGACTGACTTGCAGGCGTACTCGAGGTGTTTGTTTGTCTTTATGCGCTCCTTCAGCGGTCTGACTTCGCCGCGCCCGAGCTGCCAGCGGCGGTAGATTTTCGCCATATCGACGTAGGTCGCCTCCCGCGGCAGATTGTAGAAATCAATCACTATGTCTTCGTACGGGGCAAAGTGCATTTTCCTGATTTCAAAGCGCGGAAAAATACAGAATTTGCCGTCTTTTGCCTCGACTATCGGCAGGAATTCGTATTGCAGGCTCTTTACTATTGCCGCGAAATTTTGGGTCGGGTTTTTCATTCCGAAGAGCGGCATTACCGGATTTGCAATGTATACGCCGTCGGGAGTGTCGAACCTGCCGAAGACCGTCTGGGGCAATCCAGTAGCCGTCGTCGCCCCCTGTTTGCGCCGGCGTGCCG
>DAVZIV010000328.1:0-1865 GCA_052273125.1 Candidatus Merdousia sp.
CCCAGTGCCCCACGGCAAATTAAAATACGGGTGAAGCCCCGCACCCCACGGAATGGGGGAAGCGGAATTGTTTTTGAGGGTGAACTCGCAGGTGAAGGAAAGTTCGCCAAAACGGTATGTTATGCAAAATTCGCAGTCGAATGGATACGCCGCGCGGAAGTCGTCGGAAGGCTTGTAGACCGCCTTGAGAGAGGCATCGCCGATTTCCGAAATTTCAAAGTCCCCGTCGATGGCGTAGCCGTGCTTGCGCATCGGCAGAACTTCGCCCGATGGCGTCTTCCAAAAGCCCTCTTTGCCGTCGACAAACGAAGCCCCCGCGAACGGAAACAACACGGGCATTCCGCAGTGGAGCGAGGCGAAATCCGCAGCGGCAATATCCACATTTGCGGGCATATAGATTACGTCGCGGCTCGAGCCGTCGGCCATAGACACAAACCAGTTGAGCAAGCGCGCCCCTTTCGATGATACTATGTAGGTTGAAGCCCCAACCGTTATCGTGTAAAGAGTCAAATTGCCTATCTGTGTAGATTCCATAACGCGAAACTTCAACAGACATTTCCGCGTTTTTCAACTGTTTTTAGACACAAAATTTCGCGGGAAACACGCCGAAGAAAAGGCGGCGTCAGTTAAATGTTGCATTCGGCGCAAAATCCGACAATATGGAAATCTAAATGAAAGAATACTTCGATTTGTTGAAATTGGTTCTGGAAAAGGGCAGCAGACGTTCCGACCGCACGGGCGTGGGCACTATCGGCGTCTTCGGAGCGCAAGCGCGCTTCGACCTGCGCGAATCCTTCCCGCTTCTGACAACCAAAAAGCTGCATACGCGCTCCATCATTCACGAGCTTCTCTGGTTCATAAAGGGCGATACCAACACGAAATACCTCAACGACAACAAAGTCAGCATTTGGGACGAATGGGCTGACGAAAACGGCGACTTGGGGCGCGTCTACGGCGCCCAGTGGACGGACTGGCGCACGCCCGACGGCCGCAGCATAAACCAGCTTAAAAACGTCGTCGAAAGCCTCAAAAAAGACCCTTTCGGACGCCGCCACATAGTCTGCGCTTGGAACCCCGGCGAACTCGACAAAATGGCGCTGCCGCCCTGCCACGCGCTCTTCCAGTTCTACGTTTCGCCCGACGGGTATCTGAGCTGCCAGCTCTACCAGCGCAGCGCCGACCTCTTCCTCGGCGTGCCTTTCAACATAGCCTCATACGCAATGCTTACGATGATGACCGCCCAAGTCTGCGGCTACAAGGCGGGCGAATTTATCCACACTTTCGGCGACCTGCACATATACCAAAACCACTTGGCTCAGGTAGAGGAACAGCTTTCGCGCACACCGCGCCCGCTGCCGAAAATGACGCTCAACCCCCGAGCGCAAAAACCTCGAGGATTTCGTCTACGAAGACTTCAAGCTCGAAGGCTACGATCCGTACCCTACAATCAAAGCCCCCATTGCCGTATAAGACGCATAAGACAATGAAAATCAAGGCGATAGCGGCAGTGGCGCTCAACGGCGTAATAGGCAACGGTCTCGACATTCCGTGGCATATTTCCGAGGACTTCAAACACTTCAAAAAAACGACCCTCGGCAACATCGTTGTCATGGGGCGCAAGACGTGGCAAAGCCTCGGGGAGCGCCCGTTGCCCAACCGCGAAAACGTCGTGATAACATCTTCGCCCGGGTCCGTCAAAAACGCGCGCGCATTCGCCTCTCTTCAAGAGTGCCTCAAGGCGTACGAAAACGACGGGCGCACAATCTGGATTTGCGGCGGGGCGACGCTCTACAAACAGGCGCTGCCGCTGTGCTCGGAAATAGTGCTCTCGCGCGTGAAATTCAGACCGCGCGGCGACGTGTTTT
>DAVZIV010000329.1:0-1864 GCA_052273125.1 Candidatus Merdousia sp.
TTACGGTTATCGAAACTTCCAAAATTACAGATTGAGGGTCTTGGTTCTATGCGGCATCTTTCACTAAAATCCACTCTCTTTGGTGTTGACCCCAATCGAAACCCGCCGAGCGGGACAAAGGCTTGCTTCGCAACTTTTGCGTTCAACCCCCATTGGAGTTCTCGCCTGCTACTGGTGGCAACAAAAAAGCCCCACCGGTGTGGGGCTTTTTTGGTTGACCAGTAGGGACTCGAACCCCAACAAAAGGTGCCAGAAACCTTTGTGCTACCATTACACCACTGGTCAATTAAATTTGTATCGCGTCATTGTCGCAGGCGGGGGTGTTTTGTCAAGAAATTTCTTTGAAAAAACAACTTTATTTTGCCGCCGCGTTTGCCGCGTTGAGCAGGTTTGCGCCGTTTTTGAAGAATTCCGTTCCCGCCACTATTGTGTCCGCGCCGCGCTCTATCACGGCGGCGACGTTTTGCGCGGTTATTCCTCCGTCTACTTCTATTCTAAACGACAGTCCCGATTCTTCGCGGATTTTCTTCAGCATTTGGATTTTTTCGAGCGCCACGGGGTTGAAGCTCTGCCCGCCGAAGCCCGGTTGCACGCTCATCACAAGCACCAAGTCCACCTGCGGCAGGTAGGGAGCTACGTCGCCGACGGGGGTTTTCGGGTTGAGCACAATGCCGTTTTTTTTGCCCAAAAGGTGGATTTCGCCCAGCGTGGGGGCTATGGGGTAGTCGGGTTCTACGTGTATGGAAATCAGGTCGGAGCCCGCTTTGGCGAATGCGTCTATGTACATATGCGGGTTGTCGAGCATCAGGTGGGTATCCAAAAACATATTTGGAAACTTTTTTCTGAGCGATTTTACTATACCCGTTCCGAACGATAGGTTGGGCACGAAGTGTCCGTCCATAACGTCGACGTGAACCCATTTCAGACCCGCGGCTTCTATTTCCCTCACGCTGTCGGCGAGCGCCGTGTTGTCTCCGCCCAGAATCGACGGGGCTATTTCGAGTTTGTTTACCATATGCCTATGACCGCGTCTCTTACTTTTGCGCCGAGTTCCCTCATTAGCACGGGCATATTTTGGTATTCCGAATTGAGGAATCCGCCGTTGCCGTCGTAGACTATCACGCTCGCCTGAACTTTGCGGTCTTTGAAAATGACGCGCCCGCCTGTGGAGAGCGTACATTGGGCTGTTGCGGTTATTTTATATGCCGCCGCCAATGCGGTGTCGGTTTGGCGCGAGGCGTAGGGGAGTTTTTTGTAGTCGACAATTTCGGTTTCCAAAACTGCGTCGGCTTCGGACTTGTTTGCAATGCGCACTTGCGGAGTCTGGCTTACGGCGTCTGAAATGGCGTTCGTCAGCAGGTTCGACGCCTGCGGCGCGTACGAGAAATTGCGTACAGGCTGCACGTACACCGACTTAAACGGCAGATCTATCGGCGTTCCCGCAAGTCTGTAGTTCGAGCATGCCGCAGCAAAAATCGCCGCGGCGGCGCAGGCGGACATTGCCGCGTTTTTCAAAAATTTTTTCATTGTGAAATTTCCTCTTCCGTCCATTCGTAGAAACCGTCGTTGAAAAGGTATTCGCCGAGCCCTTTTCCGTAGACGGGCGAAAGCGGCGAATACACCGCGTCGGCTTCGGCGGATATTCCGCGCTCGTTTTCAAACTGTTGTGCCGACATAATTTCAAAGCGCTGGTTTTCCAGATTTTCCACGCGCGTTTCGTCTTCAAACTGGTCTATTGACGGCTTTTCGTAGCGCCCGAAGAACCAGTCGTACGGGGTCATCGGGGCGGGAATGCCGCCGTCTATTTTTTTGAGCTTTTCGCGCGCCTCTTCGGCGGCGGGGCTGTTGGGGGCTATTGTAATTG
>DAVZIV010000330.1:0-1858 GCA_052273125.1 Candidatus Merdousia sp.
AAAAACGCCCGAGGCAAAAACCTACAAGGCGGGTTCTATCCTCTAATAGATAATGTTTAAAATCATCAAAAAATGCTCGGGGACGCGCGCGCGACGCGCGGTTTTGACAACCGCCCACGGCGACGTGCAAACCCCCGTTTTTATGCCAGTCGGCACACAGGCAACCGTCAAGGGGCTCACCCCCGCACAGATAGAAGACACCGGCGCGCAGATAATTTTGGGCAACACCTATCATTTAAACATACGCCCCACCTCCGAACTGATAGCGCGCTTCGGCGGCCTGCACGGCTTCATGCGCTGGAACAAGCCCATTCTTACCGACAGCGGCGGCTTTCAGGCGTTCAGCCTCTCCAAACTGCGCAAAATAACGGAAGAGGGAATCACGTTTTCGTCGCACCTCGACGGCAGAAAGCTTTTCATCAGCCCCGAATCGTGCATGCAGATTCAGAAAAACCTCGGCTCGGACATCTGCATGGCGCTCGACGAGTGTATTCCGTACCCTTGCGAAAAGGGCGCGTGCAAGAATTCGTGCGAGCGCACACTGCGCTGGGCAAAGCGCTGCTTCGACGAATACAACCGCATGGGGCTTCCCGAAAGCGGCCGCCTGCTCTTCGGTATAACGCAGGGCTCCTGCTACGAAGACCTGCGCAAATATTGCAGCCAAAAACTCGCCGAAACAGACTTTCCGGGGTACGCCATAGGCGGCGTGAGCGTCGGCGAGCCCGAAGAGGAAATGCTAAAGCAGGTTGACTGCTGCACGGGAATCCTGCCCGAGGACAAACCCCGCTATGTGATGGGCGTCGGCACTCCGCCGCAAATACTTAAAATGATTGCCTCGGGCGCGGATATGTTCGACTGCGTTATGCCGACGCGTCTGGCGCGCCACGCCTGCGCATTCACGCTCGACGGCGAAATAAACCTAAAAAACGCCAAATACGCCGAAGACCACGCGCCGCTCGACGCCGCGATAGACTCGTACGCATCGAACTTCTCGCGCGCGTACATCAGGCATCTGGTCAAGGCAAACGAAATGCTTGCCTGCACGCTGATTTCAATCCACAACATCAGGTTCTTCCAGATTCTTACCGCCGCCGCCCGCAAACACATAGAGGACGGCGACTTCCCGCAATGGAGCAGCGACTGGATTCGCCGCTACAGGGCAAACGAAAAACAAGGCTAAACAATGAAACTAAAGCTTCTGACTGCTTCAAGCGCCACCGCAGTGGCTGGGCTTGACTTTGAATTTTCCTACAACGACATCTACAAGCGCGCAAAAAAGCTTTCGGAAGAACTCGGCGCAGGCGTGAAAAAAGCCGCCCTTTTCGCCGACAACTCACCCGACTGGATTGGCGCCTGCTACGCCGTGTGGGCGAACGGCTCCACGCTCGTGCCCGTCGATTCAAACTCGTCTTCGGAAGAGCTTGCATTCGCATTGGCAGATTCGCAGTCGGACGCCGTTTTGGTTTCCCGCGAAAACCTCGCAACGGCAAAAGAGGCGCTGGAAAAATCGGGCTCTTCGGCAAAGCTTGTCGATATTTCCGAATTCTTTGCAAACGCCGAATACCGCGACCCCGAAAAAGGCGCGTCGATAGAGCGCGAACTCTCCGACTTGGCGCTGATAGTCTACACGTCGGGCACTACGGGCACCCCCAAGGGCGTAATGCTCACCTTCGCGAACATGGCGGCAAATATGACCGCCGTTGAAGAGGCAAAATACTACTTCCCAAAAATCAGGGTCTTTGCAATGCTGCCATTCCACCACATTCTGCCGCTGATGGGCACAATGGCAATGCCGCTTTCAATCGGCGGCAAGGTTGTAATCCCGCCCTCGCTTGCCCCCGAAGACTTGGCGGCGACG
>DAVZIV010000331.1:0-1854 GCA_052273125.1 Candidatus Merdousia sp.
GCGCGTTCGCCCACTACAAGTCGCGCAACCCGCAGCTGTTTTTGGATATCGACCGCGAAAGGGCGCAGAAACTCAATGTGCCCATAGCCTCCATTTTCCAGACGCTGCAATACAACCTCGGCTCGGTATACGTCAACGACTTCAACATTCTCGGGCGCGTCTACCGCGTTATGGCGCAGGCGGAAAGCTCCAGCAGAAACCAGATTTCCGACATCTACAAACTGCGCGTGCAGAACGAAAAGGGGCAAAACGTGCCGCTTGGCTCGGTTCTTTCAATCAGGCGCGTTGTCGGCCCCGAAGACATCTACCGCTACAACCTCTACCAGACCGCCGCAACTCAGGGCAACCTCAAGCACGGTGTGAGTACGGGCGAGGCAATCAAGCAAATCGAAGAGCTTAGCAAGCGCGTCCTCCCCGAAGGCATGGACATTGAATGGACGGACTTGGCGTATCAGGAAAAGAAAGCGGGCAACACCGCAATCTACATATTCTGCACGTGCGTGCTTTTCGTGTTCCTGATTTTGGCGGCGCTCTACGAAAGTTGGACGCTCCCCTTTGCAATCATTTTGATTGTGCCAATCGTGCTGCTGTTTGCGCTCATCGGCGTTGATATGCGCAGTTTGGGCAACAATTTGATGACGCAAATCGGCTTCATTGTGCTCATTGGCTTGGCGTGCAAAAACGCAATTCTGATTGTGGAATTTTGCAAACAGCGCGAAGACGCAGGCGAAGACATTTTCACTGCGGTCGAAATAGCGGCAAAGCAGCGACTGCGCCCAATCGTTATGACATCAATGGCGTTCATTCTCGGCGTAGTGCCCATGGCGTACGCGTCGGGACCGGGGTGCGAGCTGCGCCAGCCGCTTGGAACGTGCGTGCTATTTGGTATGCTCGGCGTCACGGCGCTCGGCTGCGTGATGACGCCCGTATTCTACTACGTGCTGCGCAGACTCTTCGGCAAGCCGAAACTCGCCGCAGACAAAAACGCGCAGGAATAACCGAAGCCCGCCAAACAAAACAAAAAGCCGAAGTTTTTACTTCGGCTTTTTTTGCGCTTTTTAGGCGCTTGAAATGTCGGGCTTGCAGACAATTCCGTTATGCGCCGCGGCGGCCGTCGGAAACCAAGCGGCGGATTGACAGGCAGCCAACGACAAGCTCTTCAAGCTCGCCGACGGGCAGCTGCGTTGCGGAATCGCTCAACGCATTTTCGGGGCACGGGTGCGTTTCGACGAAAATGCCGTCCGCCCCCGCAGCCATAGCCGCGAGCGCAAGCGTCTTGACAAAACGCCTTTCGCCTCCGCTGACGCCGCCCGCGGCGCTGGGCAGCTGCGTTGAATGGGTTGCGTCCATGAGCACGGGCGCGCCGTTTTCCGCCATTATGGGGAACGAGCGCATATCGACAACCAAATTGCCGTAGCCGAATGTCGTGCCCCTTTCGGTCTGCCACGTTTCCGCGCAGCCCGATTCGCGCATTTTGGCAACAACATACTTCATATCGCAGGGCGACATAAACTGACCTTTTTTGACGTTAACCGCCCTGCCCGTCTTTGCCGCAGCTACAAGCAAGTCGGTCTGGCGCGAAAGAAACGCGGGAATTTGCAGCGCGTGGCAGACCTCGGCGACCTTTGCGCACTGCGACGGCTCGTGGACATCGGTAATCACGGGCAGCTTGAATGTGCGCGAAACGTCGGAGAGAATCTCAAGACCTTCGTCAATTCCCGGACCGCGCGGGCTGTTGAGCGACGTGCGGTTTGCCTTGTCGAAACTGCCCTTGAAAAGCACGGTCAAATCGTCGGCGTATTTGCGGGCTATTTCGGCTACGACTTCGGCAACTTTAAAGCTCAAATCCCTGCA
>DAVZIV010000332.1:0-1849 GCA_052273125.1 Candidatus Merdousia sp.
CGCACCGATATGTATTTGTCTGTAGAAAAATCGAAGCTGCGATATAGCCCGCCTCAAAATCGCGGGCGCGGGCGAGAACCTGCAGGGCGTATCCCGCGCCCCAGACGCCGCTGAGGTGCGCCGCCGGCCCGAAGATGGGAAGCCCGCGCGAGCCCTCGCCCGCGGCGTCGCTTGCAATATCGGAGAATTTCAAACCTCCGCCCAAGACAAACATTTGGCTGGTGTATCCGCCCGCGCAACAGGCTATTTCGCGCACTCCAGCCGCGGCGCAGGCGTCGGAAATCATTATGCGCGAAGCGAAGGAATCGGTGGCGTCCAAGCACAAATCGACGCCATCGAGCAGCGGCACGACATCGGAGGGACAAGTCAGGCGTTTCTCGACGGCGCTGACCGAAACTTCGGAATTTATCACTGCAAGACGCCGAGCCGCCTCGCGGGCTTTCGGCAACCCAACCTGAGCCTGAGTGTAGAGTGTCTGGCGGTGGAGATTGGAAAGCGAAACGGCGTCGAAATCGGCAACTACAATGCGCCCGAGCCCCGCGCCCGCCAGCAGCGGCAACAGCGCGCTGCCCACTCCGCCGGCGCCTACGACCAAAACTTTCGCCCCCGCAAGCCTTCCCAGCGATTCCTCGCCGAAGCCGTTGAGAGCCGTCTGTCTGCTGTAGCGGGAATCCTCCATAGTTACCCGCCCGCGACAACCGACATTATTTCAATGATGTCGCCGTTGTTTATGACAATGTTTTTGAAACCGTCGTAGTTGTATGCGGAGGCGTTTATTTCGGCAACGCACCTGCGCGGATTCAGCCCGAGCGCCTTTAAGTATTCCTCAACGGTCGTGCCGCCGTCAAGCCCGCATAGTTTGCCGTTGATTTTCGCCGTTATTTTCTGTATCTCCATTAGAGCCGACCGTTATCGACTATTGCAGGCGTTAGTCAATTCAAATTTTCGCGGGCGCGGCGGGGAAACCCAAGCAGAGCGGTTTTTGTTGACATCGAACGCAAATGGTCAAAATGGATAAGAATTGCCTCCACCGACACCGCGCCGAAATGTTTCGGCGGGGCGCAAAAGGCGAATAAAAACGAATTTAAAATATTAATAAAAATGGAAGACTATTTTACGGTTGCGGGGCGCAATTTCTCGTCCAGACTAATAATCGGAACGGGAAAATTCGCGTCGAACGAAATAACGCGCGAAGCCGTCGAGGCGGCGGGCTCGGATATGGTGACGGTTGCGCTCAAGCGCGTCGATGCGGCGCCCACCGAAAAAGACAGCGACATTCTCGACGGCGTGGACGCGTCGAAATGCATGATTTTGCCGAACACTTCGGGGGCGATGAACGCTGAAGAGGCGGTGCGCATTGCCCGCCTCGGCAGAGCTGCGGGGCTCGGCGATTTCGTGAAGCTCGAAATCCACCCCGACCCCAACTACCTTCTGCCCGACCCCATCGAGACTCTCCGCGCAACCGAAATTCTGGTGAAAGAGGGCTTCCATGTAATGGCTTATATGAACGCCGACGGCGCGCTTGCAATGCGCCTTCAGGACGCGGGCGCGGCGGCGCTTATGCCCCTCGGCGCGCCGATAGGCTCGAACTTGGGCGTGCGCAACGCCGAACAGATTGCAATCATTATAGAGACGGCGTCGCTGCCCGTGGTTGTGGACGCGGGGTTGGGTCTGCCATCGCACGCGGCGCAGGCAATGGAAATGGGCGCCGACGCGGTAATGGTCAACACCGCGATTGCAACGGCGTCGAGCCCGCGCGAAATGGCGCGCGCGTTCAGGCTCGCCGTGGAGGCGGGTCGCGCGGCGTATCTGTGCGGCGCGGTGTGCGGCGGCGCGGCTTCGTCGGTCG
>DAVZIV010000333.1:0-1846 GCA_052273125.1 Candidatus Merdousia sp.
GGAGCCGATTGGCGGCAATCCGCCGTTCCCCCGCTTCCGCCGGCGCATTCCAAATTCGCCGACTTGCGCGCGGCGTCGGACACAGCACTCTTGCGCGGTCTGCCGCGCCTCTTCGGCGCGCCCGCGGCAACGTTTGGCAAAACAGACGCCGCGCTTTCGACAACGGACTGTTCCATACTAAAACCCTCCACCCTGAAGATAGTCAATGCCCGCAACGGTAATTTTCGCGCGCTTTATGCTCGGGCAGATTTCCGACGCCACAAACGCAAGAAAACCGCGCTCGCCCAGGTATTCGCACTGTTTTGCAAGCTCGGCGGCGCCGGAACGAAAGCCCGAAGCGCCAAGTCCGGAAAGCAAAACGTCGGCGGAGAGACTCGCCGGATACGCCGCCTCCAAAAGCGAAAGCACTGCGCGGCGCAACTCGAAACAATTATCTGTCATTTGCGTTTCTCTCCTTTAGAATTATTCTGTCGGTTTTAAGGGAAAGCTCGCTTATGCGCTGGTTTGCCGAGGCGCACTGGGCTATTAGCGAACTTATGTTTTGGGCGTTTTGGCTAATCATTTCGCGCGTCTGAATTACGCTGCGCTGCCAATATTTTGAAAACGTCCTGTTTTCCTCGCGGATTTCCGTGCGCAAAAGGCGCAAATCCTGCGCAAAGGTGGAGACTATGTTGTCTATTTCGTCGCGCAGGCGCTCGGTCTGTTCGCGCGTGGCGTAGGTTAGTTTAGGGTCGGGTTTTTCCCTGAGCTGGTCGCGGATTTTAAGCACGAGATAGTACGCGCCGAGAAGCGAGGTCAGAGACATCAGGCTTGTTCCTATTATTTCGGGATTGTTAATATTCATACATATTAACTTCTATCATACATGTGGCAAAGCTCAACAATACTTTTGAAGTTTTGGCTTATTGAATTGACAAGGCGCGCGATTGCGCGAAAATTCGGGCTTCTATGAAAAACAAATACGCGATTCTACTTATGTCCGCCTCGGCGGTAATTATATCGGCGTGCTGCTGCAACAACGAAAAAACGCAGTGCCCGCAAGAGAAATCCTGCCAGACGCAGTTCAAGCCCCTCTTCGCCGCCGACCTCTCCAACGCCGACTACAACAAGGCTGTCTGGAGCATCGACAAAGACGGCATCATTCGCGCCAACAAAGACGAAATCATTTTCACTAAAAAAGACTACAAGAATTTCGAGCTTGAGCTTGAATTCAGAATCGAAAAGGAATCAAACAGCGGCGTTGTAATCTACTGTTCCGACACCGCAAAGTGGATTCCCAACTCGATTGAAATCCAGATTGCCGACAGTTCTTCGGAAAAATTCGGCAAGCCATTCTGGAACTGCGCCTGCATCTTCGGGCACGTAAATTCGGAATTCGACACCCGCCTGCCCTTCGGCGAATGGCAGAAGATGAAAATCCGCGCCATCGGCCCGAAGATCGACGTTTGGCTCAACGGCAAACACGCCAGCGCAATGGATATGAGCAAGTGGACGGACAACAAGGTAGGCCCCGACGGAACGAAAATCCTCCCGTGGCTGACAAAGCACAAGAAGTGCGAAATGCCCACTGTCGGCAAAATCGGCTTCCAAGGCAAGCACGGCGGCGCGGCTACGGACTTCCGCAACATCAAAATCCGCGAGCTTTAATTCAAAAAACGCAAAAGCCGGCAACGCGTTCGGCAAAAAAAGACAGGATACGGCAAATGTGAACCGTACCCTGTTTTTTTTGCGGCCGACAAGACGCGCCGCGCGCAACTCGCGGTCAGAAGTTTGAAATGCTTGTCTGCGCCTGCGCCCTGCGCACCGACGACTGGCTCTTGAACAGCTCCTCCATATGGCCGCGCAA
>DAVZIV010000334.1:0-1839 GCA_052273125.1 Candidatus Merdousia sp.
ACGCCACAATATCAAACCTGTTGAAAATCGGCAAAAAGTAATGAAAAACTACACGGACTACGTAAAGGAGCTCGGCCAAACCTTCAGGCAGGGCGCAAAGATTGCCCCCGACGCGCAAGGCTCGGTTTTTGAGACGATCGGCGAACGCCCGATAAAATCCGCCCCGCTCAACGTGCTAATTTTCGCCCCCCACCCCGACGACGAATGTATAGTCGGGCTTCTGCCCCTGCGCCTTATGTCCGAATGCGGGGCACATATTACCGACGTTGCCGTAACCCTCGGCTCTAAAATCTCCCGACGCGCCGAACGCAGAGAAGAGCTTGAATCGGCGTGCCAGTACCTCGGCTGGGATTTGCACATCTGCGGCAAAAACGCTCAGGGGCTCGACGCCGTTCGCCCGAATACGCGCGAGCAAGAACCCGCCCGCTGGAGCAAGTATGTTGACGAAATTGCGCAAATCCTCAAAGAAAAATCCCCCGATGCAATTTTCGCCCCCAACCCCAACGACTGGAACGCCACACACATTGGCACTTCGCTCTTGGTGTCCGACGCCGTGGAAAAATCGGGATATTCGCAGATTGTCTTCCAAACGGAATTTTGGGGCGGGTTGAAAACGGGCAATCTGATGGTAGAGGCATCGCCCGAACTCATAGCCGTGCAAATGCGCGCGCTCTCGCTGCACGTCAAGGAAGTCGAACGCAACGACTACCATTTGCGCCTGCCCGCGTGGATGTGCGACAACGTACGGCGCGGTGCGGAACTCGTCGGCGGTCAGGGTGCGGCGGCTCCGCATTTCGATTTTGCCACGCTCTACAATGCAGTCCGCTTTGACGGCAAAAAATGGCACCAACTCTACAACGCCAAATTCCTCCCCCTCTCCTCCCGAGCCGACTCCGTTTTTTGTCTTCCGGCGTAGGGGATTTTTTTCTTTTGGCGCGGGGGATTTCGCGTCCGCGAAATACTTTCCCCGCTTTACTTGGGATTATCATTAAGCTATTATAAACATTGTGATATTCACTGTCAAAGCGTGGCAATTATTTGCGGAGCAAATGCCACGCGCCAAAAGATAAAAATCCTCGCGCCAAAAGAACGAAACCCGCCGAGCGGGTTAGAGGGTGATGGTTTTGCCTTCGCGGGCGGATTTGTCCGCAGCCAAAGCAATGGCAAGACTGTTCACGGCATCATCTACATGGTCGGATAAGTCAGTGTCGTTAACAATGGCATTGTAGAGATATTGCTGCTCCAAGAGACAAAGCTCGTTGTGGTCAGGCTCGCCGGAGTTGTCCAGCCAAACATCGGGAGAGACAAAAGAACCGTCGGGATTGGTTTTTGAAGAGTGAACGCGGATTTTTTCCGTCTTGGTGTGGGAGTTTACCGTGTCGGAATCGGAATCAGAATGGGCATACTCGGCACAAATGCTCGCACAGCCATTCGGCCCGATAGCGTCCTTTATGAAAAAGGCGTTCGTGGAAATCATCGGGCCCCACCCCGCCTCATACCAGCCGACGGAACCGTCGTCGAAACGAATCTGCAACTGCCCGTAGTTGGATTTGTCGGGAGCAATCTCGTCGGTGAGACGCGCATAAATCGCACTAACGGAAACGGGCTTGGCGCGAGTCATCTGACACATAACGTCAATGTAATGCACTCCGCAGTCGACAATCGGGCTGAGGCTTTTTAGCAGATTTTTGTGGGTCTGCCACGCGTCGCCGTGCGATTGCTGATTGAGATTCATTCGCATAACAAGCGGCTTGCCGAGCGTGTGGGCAACCTCTATGAATTTCTTCCAAGACGGGTGATGGCGCAATATGTAGCCGACTACAAGCTTCTTGCCGGCCG
>DAVZIV010000335.1:0-1839 GCA_052273125.1 Candidatus Merdousia sp.
CGCTCGGCTTTGAAACGCTCGAAAAACTCACCCCCGCTGGAGTGGAAACAATGCGCGCCCGCGTCGGCGACATCTACCACGACGGGCTCTGCGAAGCCGCGCGCGCGGGCGAAACCGTCGTATCGACAGGCTCGATATACCTCGCAGGCGAAATACTCTCGGCTCTCGGAGGGGAAAAATCGGACGGGCTCTCCGACCTGATTTGACGCGTCTGCCGCGCCGTCGAAACGCCGACTATCGCGCACATTCCGAACAAAATTTCCGCAACGGCAACAGCCACGATAAACGCACACATTGCGCTACTTCTTCGCGAGCGCCGAATTGGAAACGAAATTAAAATACGCGTCGGAAGCCTCGGCCTCTACACAGACCCACTCGGGACAGTCGTAGCTATGAAGCGCAAGAAAGCGCCCGCGCAGGGCGTCAAGCCTGTCGGCTGCGGCTTTAATCAAAACGGGATATTCGCGCTCCCTGCAAAGCCCGCCGTTCCAAATATAGCGCGACTCCACCGCCGCGCCTATCTGCACGCAGGCGGCAAACCCCTCCGCCACAAGCGCGTCTGCAACGCGCTCCGCAGAGGGCTTGTCGGGAAAGGTCGAGAACACGCAGACTATTGCGTTTTTCATAAATTCAAATAATATTCAACATTAAATGATGTTTACAATCATACGCAAAAACGCTACTTCGCGGCGGATACCTTCAGAATCTCCGAGCCTTTTTTCGCAGCCGAAGAGAAACCGGACTTCGCCGAATCCAAAAGCTTTTCCATCTTGACGGCGGAAACGGCGTTTTGAGATTCGAGTGTTTTCTGCCTGATTTGAAGTTCCAAAATTTCGGACGAAAGCTTCTGCGCCGACGCGAGAGCCGCTATGGTTTCGGCAAGCAGCCCCGAGGCGTTTTGGGAGAAATCCTCAAGTCTGGCTGTCGCATAGCGCGCGGAACTGTCCTGCTGCGTCAGCACGCAGGCAGTTGCGTTTAGCTTGGCGGTTGCAACAGTTATCTTCGCGCACGCCTCGAGAATTTCGGCGCGGACTTTTTGAGGCTTCGCGGCGGCGTTTTCGGAAGCCGCAGAGAATTTATCGCCGGCAAAGTCCGCCGCAGGCTCGTATTTTGCGGACGGAAACGACGCCGACCTCGCGCGCGCAACATTCATCTTGGAAAGCGCGCCCAAGCGGGAATTGACGCCCGCCCCCGCGCGGGAATCCGGAAATTCCGGCAAATTCAACTGCCATTCAACGCCCGAAAATGCAGAAGTGTCGTCAAGCGAAATCGGGCGATTGCAGTAGGCAAAAAACGCGGCCAACACGTCCGCGCGCGCCTGCGAGCAAATTTTCCCCAACTGGGCATAGTCGGCAAGACGCTTGGAGTAATCGGCGGAAAGCTTTCGGGAAACCGCAACGGCGGATTCCGCCGACTTGAAATTTTCGGCTGAAATGGCGTCGAGTTTTTCCATATAGTCGCCGCACATTTCAAGCGTCGAATTTACGCCGTGTATGCGCGGCGCCGAAACCGACGCATACGCGCAAGTCGAAACGGCGTTTTTCTGCGCATTTTCAAACCTGCGTTTGGCGACCTCGTAGGCGGATTTCACGGAATCGTAATAACGCTTGTCCTGATATTTTTCCCCCGGATTTTTCAAAACCAAAATGTCGAGCTTGTCGAAAATTTCGCGAACGGCTGCGTCGGGAACGCCGACGGCGGACATCGCCGAAACGCTCGACTCAAGATTCTTCGCCGACGAATCCGCACCCGAGACGCATTCGGCAAATTGCACTTTGAACTCCGCAAGACGCTTTTTTACGTCGGAAATAATTTTTGCGATATCGCACTTTAAGCCCA
>DAVZIV010000336.1:0-1837 GCA_052273125.1 Candidatus Merdousia sp.
TTTTCCATAACGCCCAACTCGTAGGCGGCGTTTAGGCGCGCCAAATCCCTGCCCGCCTCTATGAGGTCTTTTTTGGAGTTGGATTTCAGACTCCAAAACTTGCGCAGGTCGTTTAGCTGCGAAGGCAGAGCCTCAAGCGGCGCGCGGAATTCGGCAAACGAACTTCTTGCGGCGTCGCGAACCCAGTCGGGCAACAGGACGGCGGCGAACAACGCCAGAGCGAATATCGCTATATTGCGTATGCCTTTAAAATTCCTGAAAGCCAACTTGTTCTCCGATTAGCAAAAACTACGAGTTGTCTTTTGCCCAAAAATCGAGATTTCTCAGAACTTCGCCCGTGCCCTTGACAACGCATTTGAGCGGGTCGTCGGCGACAAAGCACGGCAGCCCCGTTACGTCTGTTATGCGCAGGTTGAGGTTGCGTATAAGCGCGCCGCCGCCTGCAAGAACTATGGCGCGGTTGACCAAATCGGCGCTGAGTTCGGGCGGGCACTTTTCCAGAGCCTCGCGCACGGCGTCGGTAATTTCCTTGAAGGAATCCGAAAGCGCCTCGCGGATTTCCTGAGACGAAACATAGAGGGTTTTGGGCAGCCCCGCGACGGAATCCCTGCCGCGGACTTCCCAGGTAAGCTCCTTGTCCAGCGGAAAAGCCGAACCGATGTTTATTTTGATTTCCTCGGCGGTGCGCTCGCCTATGATGAGATTGTAGACGCGCTTCATATACGCGGCAATGCTTGCGTCGAAAGCGTCCCCGCCTATGCGTACGCTCTTTGAATAGCAGATGTCGCCGAGGGAAATAACGGCTATTTCCGTAGTGCCACCGCCGACGTCAACAATCATATTCGCCGTGGGCTCTTCTATCGGGAGACCCGCGCCGATTGCCGCCATCAAAGGCTCTTCCTTTAGCAGAACCGAACGCGCACCCGCGCGTATTGCCGATTCGTGCACGGCGCGGCGCTCTACGCCCGTAATTCCCGACGGAACGGCAACGACAACATGCGGGGCTACGAGGTTGAATTTGTTCGTCGCCTTCTGAATGAAGTAGCGCAGCATCACCTCCGTGATTTCAAAGTCGGCAATGACGCCCTTTTTCATCGGTCTGATTGCGGTGATGTTGCCTGGGGTTTTGCCGAGCATTTTTTTTGCCTTTTCGCCGACGGCAACAACCTTCTTTGAATTGTTGTAGACGGCGACGACGCTCGGCTCGCTGATTACGACTTCGTCCTTGGAATAAACAAGCGTGTTGGCCGTTCCCAAGTCTATGCCTATATTGTTGGATAAAAGATTCAGTCCTGCCATAATTTACCACTCTCCCGAAAATTGCCGATAAGCGGAATAAGTTTGATTTTTAAAACGCCGCCGATTACCGTTTAAGTGTTTTGAGCCTAGAATCTTGTTTTCGGGCAATATTGTCAACATTTTAAATGAAAAATATGATATGAAAAAGCCGTTTTGCATGCTGTTTTTCGCGCTGTTTGCCGCCGTCTGCTGCGGCGCGGGAAAATCGTCGTTTTCGCTGCTCGAAAGCCCCGAAGAAATGCGGGCGGGTTCGACGTCCGTAGCAGTGGCGCGCTTCATTGTTCCCAAAGGTTCGCACCTTTACGCCTCCGACGCAAAAGACGCAATACCCACGCAGATTTCCGCAAAATTGCCCGACGGGTTTTCGCTCGAAAAGATACAGTTTCCGCGCCCGTCGAAATTCGAGTTTATGGGAATGCACTCCGAGGGCTATTCCGCCGATTTTTCCGTTAGGATTTTCATAAAAGCCCCGCCGTACCCCGAGAGCGAGCCGCAGAAAATAACGCTCACGGTCTTGGCTTGAATGCTCGAGCGAATG
>DAVZIV010000337.1:0-1829 GCA_052273125.1 Candidatus Merdousia sp.
CCCGATTTTGAAATGCTTTTCGGCAAAATCGTGCGCATTCAAGACGGCACGGCAACTGTCAAGATAATTTCGAGAATCCCCGAAGCGCAAATAGAGCCGGTGTTTTTCGCCTGCGACGTGCGCTCAATGCCCGTTGCCCAACTGCAATCGCTACACACCGGCTATAAAAACTGCTTTCTCTTTAAAATAGAGCGCGGCACGGCATCGGTTGAAGACGACGTAATAGTCCGCTACTACAAAACCGTAAAAATCCCCCTGCCCGACAACAAAACGCCGCCTCCCGAAACGTCGGAAAAAAAGCCGCCCAAGCGGGTAAAATAGACAACTCGGGAGCCGATTATAGAAAAATCGACCGCTGCCCTCCAGCCCCGACAAAATTTGCAAATAAAAAATCCGCCGTCCCGAAAGGACGGCGGATTGCCGTGGGCGCGCGAGGGGGTACCGCCCGCATGCCCTACCAATGGCGGATATTGTCCGAGCCTCCGCGGCAGCAGGAACATTTTCCGCCGCCGCAATGGCACTGTCCGGACGATTTCACGCGTTTCTTCAGCTTGCCGGAGACGTAGTAGTACGCCCCCATTACAAGCAGAATTGCAACTATTGTGATTTCCTTTTCCATAGCAAATTAGCCCAACAACTTCGTGCCTATGCCAAGCAGAGAACCCAGCTGGTAGACTACAAATGTTGCCAGATATGCCAAGACCAACAGTCCCAACGCCTCGCAAACCATACCCTTCCAAGAGTTCAATTCGCGCTTGATGACGGCGAGCGTGGCAAAGCACGGAATAGACATCAGCGAGAAGAGCATCAGGCAGAAACCCTGCAACGGCGTGTAGTTCTTGACGAGTTGTTCGCGCAGCGGAACGGATTCTTCGTCGGCTTCGCCCTCGGCAAAGAGAATGCCGAGCTGCGAAACGAACACTTCCTTTGCCGCCAATGCGCCGATGCTTGCGGTAGTCGCCTTCCAGTCGAAGCCGATGTGTCTGAATACGGGTTCGAGGAACTTGCCTACGCGGCCGGAAATTGTGTATTCCATTGCTTCGGCGGATTTTTCGTTTTCGAGAGCCGATACGGCTTCGTTTGTCTTTTCCGCAGCTTCAACAACAGTCTTCTGGGCGGAGTTGAGCGTCTTTTCGCCCAAAGCCTCGATTGTTTCGGAAGAAATGGCGCGGGCCGCCTTGACCTGCTCCAATTCTTCGGCAGAGAGAAGCTCGCCGGAGGATAAAATTTTGAGCTGGGCGTCGGTAATTGCGCCCGCTTTCTGGACGCTTTCGATTTGGGCGTCGTAGTCCTTGGAGAACTCGGTCTTTTCGGGATAGGAGTTGCAGATGTAGAGAATGATGGAAGCGCCGAGGATTATAGTACCCGCCTTGTGGAGGTACATCTTGCCCCTGTCCCACATGTGCAAGAGCAGGCTTCGCAGAGTGGGCATACGGTAGGGGGGAAGCTCCATAAGGTAGACCTCGCCGTCGCCTTTAAAGAGAGTGCCCTTGAGCAGGCGCGCGGCAAGCAACGCCACTACAACGCCGATGACGTACATCAGACACATCACGCCCGCCTGATACTTCTGCGCAAAGAATGCGGGAATTATGAGCGCATAAATAGGCAGGCGCGCGCCGCAACTCATAAGCGGAAGAACCATTATGGTTGTCTTTCTGTCGCGTTCGCTTTCGATTGAACGCGTGGCCATAATTGCGGGAACGTTGCAGCCGAAGCCCAAGATTAGCGGAACGAACGAACGCCCCTGCAGCCCGAATTTGCGCATAACGCCGTCCATCACGAACGCCGCGCGCGACATATAACCGCTGTCCTCCAAAATGGCAATCGCC
>DAVZIV010000338.1:0-1829 GCA_052273125.1 Candidatus Merdousia sp.
AGAGGTTGAGCGTGAGTTTTGCAAGCGAAAATACGTTGTATTTTGATTCTCCCGCATTGCGCGCGGCGTGCGCCACGTATATTTCGACGGGGTTTTTGCCGAATTTGTGCGCGAGCATCGGTATGAATGTGGATTTTCTGCTTTCTTTAACTATGTGCGCCACAATGTCTTTTGAATATCCGCGCAACATGCAACCTTGGTCGGTAATGGGAACTTTTGTTATGATTTTTCTGATTTTGTTTGCCGCTTTCGAGCCGTATTTTCTGAACCAGTTGTCGTTGCGGTCGATGCGTATTGTTCCGATGACATCGTGTCCCTTGTCGAATTCGGCGACAATTTTCGCCATTTCCTCGGGCGGGTTTTGAAGGTCGGCGTCTATCGTTATTGCCAGATTGCCCGACGCGTTGGCAAAGCCTGCAATAATGGCGGGGTGCTGCCCAAAATTGTGCACAAAATCAATCACTTTTACAACATCGGGACGCTTTTGTGCAAAGCCTTTTAAAATTTCAAGCGACGAATCCGCGCTACCGTCGTTGACGAATATTATTTCGTATTTTTTGCCGATTTTATCGAGCGCTTTTGTCATTCGGTCGAAGAGCGGGTTGAGATTTTCCTCTTCGTTGTAGACAGGAACAATAACGGATATGTCCATTTAGCTGAGCCTTCTAATTTTTCTTATTGACGTGGTGGGGGCGGCCATCGTGTTTTCTTCGAGGTATCCGCCGAACGGACACGAAAGTACAACGGCGCGTTTCATCAAAATTGTACCCGGTTGCAGAACGCTGTTGCAGCCGATTTCGGCTTCGTCGCCGAGAATGAGCCCGAGCTTTCTCATTCCCGTTTCAACCGAGCCTTCGGGCAGGCGCAGCGAGATGTTTTTCTTGTCGATGCGCAGGTTGGCGCAAATCACGCCCGCGCCGAGGTGCGACTTGTTTCCCAGAACCGAATCGCCGACGTAGTTGTAGTGCGGGGTTTGAACGTTGTCAAGCAGCATTGAATTTTTGTATTCGCAGGAATTGCCCATCACGCAGTTTTCGCCGACAATCACGTTGCCGCGTACAAAGCAGCCAATGCGGATTTCCGTGCCCGCGCCAATCCAGGCGGGGCCGACTATGTGTGCGTAGGGCGGAAGCTTGACCGTGGGGTGAATGAAGACATCTCCCTCTATTTTGACACCCGCGGGAATGTCCTTTTTGTTTTCGGACGCGGAAAAATCGACGCTTGCGAGGGCTTTTTTTATGTTCTGTACCCACAGCCACGGGGCGTCGGAACTTTTAAAGAAAGATTCAAAACGTTTGAGCGATTCGGGAAGGGTGAAAAGTTTTTCAGATGTCATATTCCTTAAAGTTTGTGTCTGCATTCTCCCCCGATTTTGCCGATTCTGCAAGAACAAAATGAACATATCGGGCGTTGACTAAAACGCATTCGCGCACTTTAGGCAACATTCCGTTCGGGTACGGAGCGCATTTACGTCGCGGTTTTGAAAACTGCGTTCGCGCGACTTTTGAAAACGCGGTTTGACTGCGCGGGCAATTTAGCGGCGCGGAATTGAAAGGTGCGTTCCTGCGGTTGGAGGGGCGGCGGCATTGCGCGGCGAAATTCGGCGCGTCAAAATACCATTGTACAAACGCGGCGCTTGCAAAAAACGCCCCGAATTTAAGGGGCGTTTGGAGGTGGAAGGCATTCCTTGTGTCTTATTTAAATGTGGTGTTTTTTATTATATCGCATTCTTTTTTGATGGAATGAACGCGGTCGGTACACAGCCTGTCAGCGCTGATTTTTACGGCGTAAGCGAGGTTCGAGGCGTCGTTTACCGTCCAGACGCCGAC
>DAVZIV010000339.1:0-1823 GCA_052273125.1 Candidatus Merdousia sp.
CGCGGCTATCATACGCGTTCGCTGAATTCAAACGGCGGCTGGAACAAAACTTCCGCGCTGTCGTTTATGAATATGCCGTTGCTGTCCTACGCGGGCGAAATCCGCAGCGCCGTGCTGGTTGTTCACGGCGAAAAGGCGCACTCGCGCTACATGGGAGAGGACGCGTTCAAAAAGTTGAGGGGGGTAAACAAGGAGCTTCTAATCATAAAAGGCGCAAACCATACCGACTTGTACGACGACCGCGCGGGCGTTATTCCCTACGATAAAATGGAAAAATTTTTCCGCGAAAACCTGAAGTAGCCAGCGGCATTCGGACGCTTCCGCCCCGCCGCGCGCGGGGCGCGCTGGCGCTAAACGGCGACGTCGCGCTTGGGCGACGTTCCGAAGTGGCGCTTGTACTCGCGGCTGAACTGCGTCGGGCTTTCGTAGCCCACGGCATAGGCGGCGTTTGCAACGGTCTCGTTGTCGGAAATCATCAGTCTCCGCGCTTCGTGCAGGCGGAGATTTTTTTGGTACTGAATCGGGCTTACCGACGTTATCTGGCGGAAGTGTCTGTGGAATGTCGTCGGCGCCATATTTACTATTTTTGCCAGCTCCTCGATTTTGAACGGCCTGCGGAAATTTGCCTTCAGCCAGTCCACCGCGCGCGAAATCTGGTTGCTCTGCGTCCCCAGTGTGCAGAGCTGGCGGACGTGTTTGCCCATCGGGCTTATGAGAATGCGCGTGTAGATTTCGCGAATGAAAACGGGCGCAAGCACGGGAATTTCGTCTTTGTTGTCGAGAAGCTTTAGCAGGCGCAGAAACGCGTCCATAAGCCCCTCGTCGGCGTCGGCGACGGCAAGCCCCCTGAAGATTTTGTCGCCGTTGATTTTTTCAAGCGGCATTTCCGCGAGCATTTTTGCAACGAGCTTTGTGTCGAGGTCGAGCGACACCGTAAGCAGCGGCTTCTGTTTGCTCGCCGTCGTAATGCAGCTTGTCCCGGGGACGTCGATACCCGAAACAAGGCACTGGTTTTGGCGGTACGCCGTTTCCACATTTCCCGTGATTGCGCGTTTTTGTCCCTGAATAAGCAGTATGATTTTCGGCGTATAGAAGCACTTTTCAATGCGGTTTTGCGTCTGCATTTTGTTGACGTACAGCCCAGAAATTGCGGTCTTGGTGAAGCCACCGTTTGGGGTCAGTTTCAGAATGTGCTTTTTGATTTGGGCGTTTAGGCTTTCTATACTCACATGCTTTTTCCGTCGGGTTGTTCTACTTTGCAAAGGCGGAATCGAAGTCTTTCCAGACGGGGCAGATTCCCTTCGCCTTGAGCGCCTCGGTAAACTGCGCGGGCGTGCGGGTGTCGTCTATGTGGAATTGCTCGCCGTCTTCGTTTTTGTGCGAATATCCCCCCGGTCGGGTGCTGCTGAAGGCGCTCATCTGCGTAACGCCCAGCCCCATTATGCCGTCGCGGAACTTGCGGCTTTCGCGGGTGGAAACCACAATGGAAAGCCTGCTTAAAAATATTCGCAGCGCGCACATAATCTGAACTATGTCGCGGTCGGTGGGAATATTTTGCGGCAGCACTTTGAAGTGCCCCGCCGACGGGCGCATTCGCGGCAGGCTTACCGAAATTTTGGTCTTCCACGCCTTTTTTGTCAGATATTGCGCGTGCAGCGCCGCGGCTATTATGTCGCGCCGCCAGTCGCCTATTCCCAAGAGCGCTCCCAAGCCGACAACGCGCATTCCTGCCTCGACACCGCGCTCGGGCGTTGCCAAACGCCACTTGAAGTCGCGCTTCGGGCCAGACGGGTGCAGCGTCGGGTACAGTTCTTCGTCGTAGG
>DAVZIV010000340.1:0-1821 GCA_052273125.1 Candidatus Merdousia sp.
GTGGTTCAAGCCTAATTACCCACGCCTTGTTTTCGCCCGAAAGCTGCAAAATTGCCACTTTGTAGTGATTTTTGCGCGAGAAATTAGGGCGCGTTTCGGTGTCGAAACCGAGGATTTTTTCGGACGAAATTTCCGAAAGGGCGGCGTCAAGTTCTTCGTCTGTCTGCACAAGCGATATTGCGTGAAGGCACTTTACAATGGGCAGAATCTCCACCATTGTGTGGTCTACGCGTCGGGGGTACATGCACTTGATTTCGCCAGTCATAAAATCGCGCATTTTTGCGTAGGCGCCGAAATTTTCAACCTTTTTTTTCGCGGCGGCGGACATAAAAAGTTTCGAGGCGGGAAATTAAAGGTTGATAATAATCCAAAAATGTGAAATAACGGCAGTACTTTTAATCCAAACAAATATGCAAGAACTAACAGGCAACATTTTAGTAGCACAGTCGGGCGGCCCGACAACAGTCATCAACGCGAGCTTGGCGGGTGTAATCACGGAAGCGCTCAACCACGAATGCATAGAGGAAATCTACGGCGGTCTCAACGGCATAGAGGGTATCCTCAACGAAAACTTGGTTGACTTGGCGGCGGAATCGCAGCAGACGGTGCGCGGGTTGTGCTATACGCCAGCGTCGGCGCTGGGTACATGCCGCTACAAGATTAAGAACGAGGCCGACTACGCCAGATTTTTGGAAGTCTGCAAGGCTCACAACATAAGATATTTCTTCTACATCGGCGGCAACGACTCCCAAGACACCGCCAACAAAATAGCCCAGTACGCCGAAAGCATCGACTGGGAAATGAGAGTTGTGGGCATTCCCAAGACCATAGACAACGACCTCGTGCTCACAGACCACTGCCCCGGCTACGGCAGCGTGGTGAAGTACCTCGCCACGACAATCCGCGAACTGGCTCTCGACCACGAGGCAATGGGCAACCACGACCTCGTTTCGATCGTCGAAGTAATGGGCAGAAACGCAGGCTGGATTGCCGCGGGCACTACCATTGCAAAGCGCCGCAATATGTTCGGCGACGCCCCGCACATCATTCTCCTGCCCGAAGTTGCATTCAATGCGGACTACTTTATCTCGCAGGTCGAAGAATGCCTCAAGAACAACAAGTTCTGCTTGGTTGTCGCAAGCGAAGGCATAGCCGACGAAGCGGGCAATTACGTTGCCGCTGCGGGCGCTACGGACTCTTTCGGGCACTCGCAGCTCGGCGGCGTAGGCGAATACCTGCAGAATCTGGTAGCGACAAGACTTTCGGGCGTCAAGGCGCGCTCCTGCAAAATAGGGCACGCCCAGAGAGCGGCTTCGCACTGCTCCTCTGCGGCGGATTCCGAAGAGGCGTTTAGATGCGGTCAGGAAGCCGTCAAGGCGGCGGTCTCGGGCGAAAGCGGCGTGATGGTTGCCCTCGTGCGCGGCGACAGCGACAAGTACAAGGCGGAAACAACCCTCGTGAACCTGAGCGAAGTTGCCAACGGCGTAAAGCACTTCCCCGCCGAATGGATTAACGACGACAAAATTTCAATCTCGCAGCAGTTCAACAAATACATTCTGCCGCTCTTGCAGGGCGAAGTCAAAGTTCCGTACGAAAACGGTCTTCCCGCGTACGTCCGCCTGCAAAAGAACATGGTTGAAAAGAAGCTTTCCTAATACAAGACGAAAGCAAAGACAAAAATCCCGCACAAGTTGCGGGATTTTTTTGCAAACGCACCGCAACTTTTTTTTGTACCATTCACCGTTTTGCGCGCCTTACGCCTTGACAGCCGCGCGGCGCAAGTTAAGATTACCCCATATGTTGTATGGTATAGACAAATTC
>DAVZIV010000341.1:0-1821 GCA_052273125.1 Candidatus Merdousia sp.
GCCGACGCCGTCGCGCGCGGCGGCACGCAGATTATGCTTCAGGGCGGTTTGCACCCGAAATTCAAGCTCGACTGGGCGTGCGCGCTATTAAGGCGCATAAAGACGGCGTTTCCGTCGCTGTGGCTGCATGTTTTTTCGCCGTCGGAAGTTGTGTGGTTTGCGCGGGAAAAGTCCGTGTCGGTCTGCGACTGTCTTTCGATGCTAAAAGACGCTGGCGCCGATTCCGTCCCCGGCGCCGCCGATATGCTAATTCCGAGAATCCGCAGAGAGCTCTGCGGCAACAAATGCACCGTGGAGCAGTGGTGCGGCGTAATGCGCGCCCTTGCGCGGCTTGGAATGTGCTCTTCGGCAACAATGACTTTCGGCTTGGGCGAGACGTTTGCCGAACGCATAGAGCACCTCGACGTTGTGCGCCGCATTCAGGATGAAACGGGCGTGTTCAAGGCGTTTATCGCGTGGCCTGTCTCTCCCGAACACACCGCTATAGAGGGGCGCTTTGCCCGCGTCGGCGCGCCCGAATTTTTGCGCGTCTTGGCGCTTGCGCGCGTGTATCTTGACAACGTGAAATACGTTCAGTCGGGCTGGCTGACCGAGGGGCTGCACATGGCGGAAACGGCATTGATGTTCGGCGCAAACGACGTCGGCGGCGTTCTGATGGACGAAATGGTCGTGCGCGCGGCGGGCATAGACAACCGCGCCACCGCGGAAAATATGCGCCGCGTGATTTCAAACGCGGGTTTTGTCCCGCGCGAAAGGGACGGGCTTTACAACACAATAAAGAGATGAAATTCGGCATAACACCGTGTCCAAACGATACGTTCTCGTACTTCGCCCTCATAAGCGGGGTGCTCGAGGGCGACTTTGAATTTGTCTTCGACGACATCGAGGGGCTGAACCTTTCCGCGCGCTCGCAAAAGTACGAAATCACGAAAATGTCCTTTGCAGCGTATCTGGAAAATTCGGACAAATACGCGCTTTTGGACGCGGGCGCGGCGCTCGGGGTCGGCACGGGGCCCGTGCTTGTGGGTACGCGCGATTTCGACGCGGTTTCGCCCGTTGCCGTTCCGGGGCTCAATACTACGGCGGCTTTGCTGTTGCGCTTTTATGCGGGCGGAGGCGTGCAGCGCCGAATGAAGCCCATGTACTTTCGCGACATTCTCGGCGCGGTTTCGCGCGGCGAGACCGACTTCGGCGTGCTCATACACGAGGGGCGCTTCGTCTTCGAGAAATCGGGGCTGCGCCTGCTCGAGGATTTGGGCGCGTATTGGACGCAAAAGACGGCGCTTCCCGTGCCGCTTGGCTGTATTTGTCTGCGGCGCGACATGCTCGCAAAAAAGGAGGAGATAGAGGCGCAAATCCGCGCCTCCGTGCGCTGGGCGTTCGCCTCTCCCGAAAAGGCTCTGCCGTACGTCAAAAGCCGCGCCCAGTACCTTGAAGACGGCGTTTTGCAAAAGCACATCTACGCCTTCGTCAACGAATATTCGCTGGACATTTCGCACATCAGGGAAAAACTTTTAAGCAATCTCCAACTATGCCGCCGCAGCTGAGGACAATTTTTATGGCCGCCGATTTCGAGGCGGAAGTACTTCTGAAAAAATACGCGTATGTGCGCGTTGTTTCGTCGCCTTTCGAGGTCTGGCAAAACGACGTTTCGCGGCTCGTCATTTCGGGGATAGGGCTTGCGCCCGCCGCCGCCGCGTTTTCGTGGGCGTGCTGCAAATTCGACTTCGCCGAGGCCCTGAACATAGGCACGGCCGGGGCGTCTTCGGCGGTGAAGTGCGTCTTCGAGGAATACGACGACACCGCCGCCTTCGACATCAT
>DAVZIV010000342.1:0-1820 GCA_052273125.1 Candidatus Merdousia sp.
TTTCCTGTGGCGGCAAATACGCCCGTCAAATGTCGCGCGCCGACTGTAATTATTACGACTTTATAATAGCCATGGACAAAAACAATCTCCGCAATATATCCCGCATTTGCGGCGCGGACGCGCTCGGCAAGGTGCGGTTGTTGATGTCGTACTCGGGGCAGCCCGACGGCGAAGTTGACGACCCGTGGTACACCGGCGGATTTGAAGCAGCCTTTGCCGACATTTCGGCGGGATGTCGCGGATTGTTCGACGCGCTTAAATAGTGCAAATAGCGAAACAAAGCGGGATTTATTGCCGTTTTGTGTTGCGTTTTTTGCTTGGCTCAGGGCATTTTTTTCTTGTAGTCCAAGCGTTTATATGTATGATGGATTGCCTATGAAACGTATTATAGCCATTCTATCTGTACTTTCGGGGTTGTTGATTTCCGCGTGCACGCAATGCACGCAAGGCACGGCAGGCGAACCTAAATGCGCCCCCTATCCGAAAGTTCTCAACGCGGAAGCTGCAAAGCCGATGTATTCGCAGGCTACGCTCTACTTCAACTATGCAAGCGGCGCGCCCAAGAAGCTTCAGCGCGAACTCGTCAGACAGCCTGACGGCGCTTGGCGCGTCAAGATTTCCAAAGAGGAAATCAATGCCGAAAAGAACCTCAACTACATAGACATTCTAATTCCCGCCGCGTATGCCAAGGTCGGCGAAGAGGGCTATTTCATCAATACGATGAATATGATAGGTACGTACAGAATGCAGCAGTGCGGCTATACGTCGGGGGGCAAAAATTCCTACGCGTTCTTCGGAGCGAAAAACCCGAGGGCTACGTGGTCGGTCATTATGAAGAGCCTCGAGCTTGAAACGAGCATGGCGGTTTCGTCCGACAAGGGTAACTATCAGGTTTTTCCGAGAATCGAAGTTGCCAGAATGGAGGGCACGCCCGCCTACGAAGACGCCGTTTTGGATTTCTATCCGCTCGATGCCTCCGCAACATATGCCGATATGGCGAAAATCTACCGCAACTACCAAATTGCCCGCGGCGAGGTCGTTCCCCTCAAGGAGCGCATAAAGGGCAATCCCAAGCTTGAGCGCTTGGCTAAATCCATTCTTTTGCGCATATCCCACGGCTCCAAGCCCATTCCCAAAGATAAAAACGGCAGATGGATTGCCAAAGACTACACTGTTGAAACCGAACTGCCGATGAACCTCCACTGCACATTCCAGCAGGGCACGGACGCCATCAAATACCTCAAGCAGGTCGGTTGCGACTATTGCGACATTCAGGAGGTCGGCTGGAACATCAGAGGCCACGACGGCCGCTATCCGCAGATTTTCCCCGCAGAACCCGCGGCGGGAGGCGACGAAAAGCTCAAAGAAACCGTGGCGACTGCCAAAAAACTCGGCTACAACATTTCCGCGCACGTCAATCACACCGACGCCTACACCGTTGCCGACTGCTGGAATGAAGACTTTATCGCCAAGCGCAAGGACGGATCTATGATGTATGTCGGTTGCTGGGCGGGCGGCAAGGCTTACACGCCGTGTCCCGAACCCATTTTCGACAGATTCGTAAAGAAAGACTATGTGAAGATTCGCGACTATCTCGGCATGAACGGCTTCCAGCATGTCGATGTAATTTCCGCAATCACCCCGCGCATTTGCCACGATTCGCGCCACCCGCTCAATCGCAGGCAGTGGGCGAACGCATATCTTAAAATTATGAAGTACGGGCACGATGTCTCGGGCGGATTCACTTCCGAATGCGGTCTCGACCACGTTATAAAATACCTCGACTGGGCGTTCTACATCAACCACAGCGAGCACAAGCC
>DAVZIV010000343.1:0-1819 GCA_052273125.1 Candidatus Merdousia sp.
GGCTATCGCCATAATTATTGCAATATTGCTGATTGTAATTCTGCCGTAATGTGCGGTTAATAATACTGCTTGGGGAGGTGCACGTCGGGGGGTGGGGCGGTCGGAAGTTTTGCGGCGTTTGGTCGGGGGTACGGCATTGCCGTTTGAAGTCCTGTATGTTATGCGGTTGCGTGTTTGTGGCGGCAATCTAGGTGCGATGGGAAATTTCCGCGAGCTTTCTTCCGATTCTCCTGCCAATCATTGACTGTTCTGCGAACGGCATTTCAAGACCGCGATTTTCCGCGCCCATAGACGCGCGGATTTTGCCGTTTTCGTCTCGGACGATGGCGAGCTTTTCGACGGAATTTAACCCCGTTATCACTTCGGGCTCTATTTCGTGATTTCCCGCGCCGACAAAAACGCGTGTGTCGCGGCGACGGATTCGCGCCAGAGTTTCGTCAATTCGGCTACGATTTCCCGTTTCCGTCCGTTTAATTAGACAATTTCCACAGCGCTATATTCGGTTATTTTGTGCGGCGGTGTTGAGTGCGTTTGCGGGAATGCGCGCGACTTGGGCGTCGAGGTAGCCGACAACGTAGGCGGATATTTTCTCGGGCTCAATGGAAAAAATTTCCGCTGCGGCGCGCGCGTAGATATTTAATTGTTTGGCGTATTTTTCGGCATTTTTCGCGGTCGGTTTGTAGTCGATAATGTTTGCGCTTTCAAATTTGCCGTTGCGTTTTGCGGCGGTTATTCTGTCCATTGCGCCCGAGAAGTGCGCGCCGTCGATTGAGCATTCAAAGGCGAATTCGTTTGCGGCGAAAGAGTCTTCGGGGTTGTCGAAAAATGCGGCGAAATCGGCGTTTTGGGCGAGCTTTTGGACAATCGCCTCTGTCGGCGCGTCGAATGTCGGGCGGTTTTTTAGCGACTTTATGCGTTCGAGGCACGCGTGGATTTTCGTTCCGAAGTCGGCGTTTCTGGCGTCGGATTTTTCCCGCGCGTTTTCGGCGGACGGAGCGGAAATGCTTTGCGGAATCTCCGCTGCGGGGCAGTCGAACGGCGCGGGGCGGGGTGCGGATTGTTCGGCGGGTTGGGGGATTGAGGCGTTAAACCAGAATTCGTCGCCGATTTTTGCGGTCGCGCCGAGTTCGTCGAACGCGCTAAATGCCGCCGCTGCCGCCTTTTTGTTTTCGGCGTTTTTAATTTCTGGGACGAACGCGTTTAGCAGGTGCTGGGCAAACGATATTTCCCTTTGCGGGTCGGTCTCGGGTTTGAAGGTTTTTGTTTTGGGCGCGAGAACGTACAGCGCCCTTTCGGCGCGCGTCATTGAAACGTAGTATTTGCAGAGCGCCTCGAAATTTTCGTTTTGCGCGAATTTGTCGTAGGCGGCGAAGAGGGTGGGGTTCATTGCCGCGAGTTTTGCGTCGGGGCGCGGGAGTATTGTTTTGCCGACAAACGTCAGGGCGCTTCTGGGCTTGGGTTTGTTTTTTACGGGGACAATCGTCATTGCAAACGCCAGCCCTTTCGATTTGTGGACGGTCATCACCTGTATTACGGAGGCGTCGGCCGAGGTTTTTACGGAGGCGTCGGCTATGCGTTCGGCGGCTTCGTCGAGCGAATATACCGCGGCTGCGTCTGCGGCTGCGCACGCGTCTTTCAGGCGTTCAAATTCGCCGCCGGCGCGGGCGTCGTCGCCGATTTTTTTGCGCATGTAGGCGATGTATTTGTCGGCGAATTTTTCAAAGCCTTCGGCGTAGATTTCCGCTGCGGCGCGAGAGCAAAATTCGGGCGAAAAAGATTCGGTGAAATCGGAGATGTCGGCGCAGTCGCAGAAGGCGGC
>DAVZIV010000344.1:0-1805 GCA_052273125.1 Candidatus Merdousia sp.
GCTTTCGCGCGCCGACTACCGTTTGCTTTGCGACGCCAAGAAAGCCTATCACATCCAAAGGGACGGCTCGTTTGTTCCCGCAGACATTTTCAAAACTTCATTTGCCGACGAGGACGTGCAGAACAGAATCATCACCAAGTTTAAAAATACGCAGGTGAAGTTCGGCCCGAAGAACGGCGAGGAGGACATAACCGTAAAAATCGGCTTTGACGACACTCCCAACATCGGCGCGACTTTCGTCACGTGGTCGGAAAGTCCCGACGCGCCCTACTACTGCGTAGAGCCGTGGATGAATATGCCCAACTGCGCCTCGAAGCCCGTTCACGTTGTCGAAGCGGGGAAATCGGGGGCGTTTGTAGTGGAGATTTCGCTCTTGTAGGAGGTGCGGGGGCGCTATGATCGAGGACACAAAAGGCACTGCTTTGATTTTGGAGGGCGGCGGAATGCGCGGCGTTTTCACAGCGGGCGTCCTCGACGCCTTTTTAAAGCGCGGGATTTTTTTCGACTATGTTGCGGGCACTTCCGCAGGGGCTTCAAACGGGCTTTCCTATGCGTCGCGGCAGTTCGGGCGCGCCAAGTTTTGCAACATCGACGTTCTAAAGCTCCACAACTACATAGGCTTAAAATACCTTTTCACCCAGCGCTGCGTGATGGATTTCAACTATCTTTTCGGCGACTTGCCCATGCGCGTATGTCCGTTCGATTTCTCCGCCTACTTAAAGTCGGGGCGTTTCATTTTGACTGCTACAGACTGCCGGACGGGCAAGCCCGCCTATTTCGACACCCCGAAAACGCCGAAAGCGCTTTTGGCGGCGTGTCGCGCCTCGTGCAGTATGCCGGTCGTTTGCCCGATGGTCGAAATTGACTCGCGCAAGTATCTCGACGGCGGAATTGTCGACCCCGTTCCCTATGCGCGCGCCCTGAAGGACGGCTGCAAAAAGCTTGTCATTGTGCTCACGCGCCCGCGAGGGTATCGCAAGAAGCCGCAATGGCAGTATTTGGGGAAACTGTTCTTCAACTATCCAGCCCTGCGTGAGGCTCTTATAAAGAAGAGTGCCGTTTACAATGCGCAGATGGACGAAATCGACGCAATGGAGGATTCGGGGCGCGCCGTTGTAATCCGCCCGAAGATGATGTTTGCCTCGCGTCTTACTTCCGACCCGAAATTGCTCTTCTCCTTCTACTCCCACGGCATAAAACGCGCTGTTAAAACGTGCGAGGGCGCGTAATGGTTGGCGTGGCGTGGATTATAAAAAGTTTGAAAGCGTTTCATTTGAAACGCTTTCTTTTTTTTATAACCACGCCAACCATTACGCTCTCGGGCATCACTTGGTTTCGCTGCGCCTCACGTACTAATGTACGCTACGGCTTGCAAAACACAAGTCCTGCCTCGAGCCTCGCACGTTTTAACCATACACAATGCTGGTTCGTTGCCGAAGTATTTTTGTTCGTCAAACTGTTCAGAAGCGTTTGGGAATTCCAATTTGAGAGATTAACTTTTACTCACAGATAAAGTAGGTCGGGTATTTGCGGAGCAAATGTCCTGCGACACAAGATGGAAGCGCACCTGCGTCCGCGCCACAGAATGGGAACCTGCCCAGTGGGCACGCCAGAAGGAAAATATTTAGGCTTAGAATAACCATTGTGAGCTGAAAAAACGCGCGAGGCTCGAGCTGGAAAACAAGCGAAGCGCGTTTGAGCGTTGCGAAGCAACGACCCCGAAGGGGGCGAGACGGTTTGTGAATACAAACGCGAGTCAATTTGTGTTTCGGCGAGCGTAGGCGGGCTGAAGCCCGCTAGTCGAA
>DAVZIV010000345.1:0-1793 GCA_052273125.1 Candidatus Merdousia sp.
TTTAACGCCCTTTTTTTATTATAAAACCACACCAAAGATTACGCTCTCGGCTGTTTTTTGGTTTCGGCTTCGACTAGCGGGCTTCAGCCCGCCTACGCTCGCCGAAACACAAAATGACTCGCGTTTGCATACGCAAACCGTCTCGCCCACTCGCTTTCGCTCGGGGTCTTTTTTGCTACGCAAAAAATCTCAAACGCGCTTCGCTTGTTTTCCAGCTCGAGCCTCGCGCATTTTTTCAGCTCACAATGTTGGTTCGTTGCTGAGGTATTTTTTACGTCAATCTGTTCAGAAGTGTAGGGTATTCTGAATTTGAAAATGTTGTGATATGTACAGTCAAAGCACGGAATATTTTTCGGTAGAAAAATCCGTGCGCCACAAGAAAAAAATCTAAACTTCACCCACTGACAAAGCAGGGGAAGTATTTTGCGGACGCAAAATCCCCTGCGCCGGAAGAGAAAAATTGTCTTTGAGGAGAGTGCCGCCGATTTTTTTGACGCGGGATTCTTCGAGGAGGGCGGCAAGTTTTTGAGCGGCTATGTCAATGGGAAGACCGAGCGGGCGAATGTTGGAAATGCAGTTGCGGTCGGATTCCACACTCGCCCAGCGCGCCTTGTAGGTGAAATAGGCGCTGAGACTGTCGGGAGAGCCAAGCCCGGGGCGCTCGCCGACAAGCGCAAGCGCATGACGCGCCCCGAGAATTTCGTTGACGGCGTCCTGAATTTTTACGCGCGCATAGGGAATGACGAGAATCGGATACGCGCTCCAGTTCTCGGGCGGAAGATACTTGAAAAGCGCCGATACCATGGCAACGGAGTGCCGCGACGCCGCAGTGGCGGAAAGCCCGTCGGATATCACAACCACAAAATCTCGACTGCCCCATTTTTTTGCATAACTTTTGAGCAGCTCCACCGACGAATCGTCGAGCCTGCGCCCCATTTCGGGATTCATTAAATATGTGCGTTTTTCGGAAACTTTGGTTTTTAGTATTAGGCTTTCATATCCCAAAACTCCAAGCTTTTCGGCAATTTCGCGGGGGTTGAACGGCGACCAGACGGCGTCCCGCGCCCGCGCGTGCGCAAGGCGGAAATCCAAAAGCGACGGCGTGCGCTGGCTGCCGCCGCTGCGCCCTATGCCAATGCGGGCGTTCGTGTAGCGTTGCAGATACGCCCACGCGTCGGCGCAACCTACGGCGTTCGGGGCAAGACTCGGATTCGCGGGAACGGATTTATCGTATGTTGCCGGAGTGTTCATAATCGGAAAGAAGCCTGTTTGTTTCTGAAATGCGCATTGCCTTGTTGCCGCGGAAAATGTTCATTTTCTCGAGCCAAGCCTCGAACTCGGGCGCGGGGCGCAAGCCCAAAAGTTGGCGCGCATATAAAATGTCATGAAAAGATGTAGTTTGATAGCCAAGCATAACGTCGTCGCAGCCCGGAATTCCCATCGCGTAGTTGAGCCCCGCGGCGGCAAGGAGAGTCAGAAGAGTGTCCATATCGTCCTGATCCGCCTCGGCGTGGTTTGTGTAGCAGATGTCGCAGCCCATCGGAAGCCCCAAGAGCTTTCCGCAAAAATGGTCCTCGAGACCCGCGCGGATAATCTGCTTGCCGTCGTATAGATACTCGGGGCCGATGAACCCGACAACGGTGTTGACAAGCAGCGGACGGAACGCGCGCGCAACCGCATAGGCGCGGGCTTCGCACGTCTGCATGTCAACACCGTGGTTGCCCTCGGCGGACAGCGCCACCCCTGCCCCGTCTCGAAATACATCACGTTGTCGCCGACAGTTCCCCTGTGAA
>DAVZIV010000346.1:0-1790 GCA_052273125.1 Candidatus Merdousia sp.
CTTAAAGCACGGATACCCGGGGGCGGTCGGGCGATCGCCCACCGCGTAGGGAAAAATAGCCTCCACTCGCTCAAGCCCGTAGTCGTTTGAATACACGGGCAGGACGTTGTGCGGGAGCCTGTCGCAAAAGCGGCGGAGATCGTCCATTCCGACAATGTGGTCTGAGTGCCCGTGGGTGAGAATGAATGTGTCCATCCACTCTATTTTATTTTTTAGGCACTGAAGGCGGAACTCGGGCCCAGCGTCAACCTGAATGTGCTTGCCGCCCGCCTCAACGTGTATGCTCGAGCGCGTACGCCAATTCTTGGGGTTGCGCAAATCCAGCCCCTTGTGCACCATTGCAATCAGCGGAACACCCTGCGATGTCCCCGTTCCCATAAACGTAATTTTCATTTGCGCAAAACTCCGTGCGGCGGCATTCAAAATACGCCGCAAAAAAACAAAAAAGCCGAAGTCAAAGCGGCCTCGGCTCACGACACGCCCGATGTGCGCGGCATTTTGCCGCGTCGGGCAACAAGGGTGCGGTGCGGGAAAATCCGACCGCGCCGCATTGCAAAAACTAAGCCTTGCCGGCCGAACCCAAAACGTTCTCGACCTTGTGCATATAGAGCTTCTTGAGCTCGTCGCGCGCGGGACCGAGGTACTTGCGGGGGTCGAATTCCGAGGGCTTGAGGGCAAAGACTTCGCGGACTGCCGCAGTCATAGCCAAACGGCCGTCGCTGTCGATGTTGATTTTGCAAACCGCAGATTCGGCAGCCTGTCTGAGCTGTTCCTCGGGAATGCCGACTGCCGCTTCGAGCTTGCCGCCGTACTTGTTGATGATGTCGACGTACTGCTGCGGTACGGAAGACGAGCCGTGCAATACAATCGGGAAACCGGGAATGCGTTTTTCGACTTCCTTGAGAATATCGAAGCGCAGCGGCGGGGGAACGAGTCTGCCGTTGGCGTCGCGCGTGCACTGTTCGGGCTTGAACTTGTATGCGCCGTGCGATGTGCCGATGGAGATAGCCAAAGAGTCTACGCCCGTCTTCTTAACGAAGTCTTCGACTTCTTCGGGGCGAGTGTAGGAGTGTGTTTCGTGCGAAACTTCGTCTTCGATACCCGCCAAAACGCCGAGTTCGCCTTCAACGGTTACGTCGTACTTGTGGGCGTATTCAACTACCTTTGCCGTCAATTCAACGTTTTCGTCGTAGGGATGGGCAGAGCCGTCAATCATAACCGACGAGAAACCGTACTCAATGCACGATTTGCACAATTCAAACGAATCTCCGTGGTCGAGGTGCAAAACAATCGGAATTGCGCAGCCGAGTTCCTTGGAATATTCGCAAGCGCCCTGAGCCATATATCTCAACAGAGTCTGGTTGGCGTACTTGCGTGCGCCGCTGGAAACCTGCAAAATGACGGGCGACTTCTTTTCGACGCAAGCCTGAATGATGGCCTGCATTTGTTCCATATTGTTAAAGTTAAACGCCGGAATTGCATATTTGCCTTCGATAGCCTTTTTGAAAAGCTCGCGCGTATTAACCAATCCAAGTTCTTTATATGATACCATAGTTATTATTTTGGTTGAAGTCTCCATTTGACAAACTTCCCGCCCATTTTTCAAGTTTTTTTTCTTTTGGCGCGACGATTTTGCTCCGCAAAATATTCGCCGCTTTGCTTGGGATTATCACCTGCTCAACAGATTTTTATCTTGCGGCGCAGGGGATTTCACTTCCGCGAAATATTTATCTTGTGGCGCGGCGATTTTACTGCCGTAAAATTTCCGCCGCTTTATCAGTTTTTTATCT
>DAVZIV010000347.1:0-1783 GCA_052273125.1 Candidatus Merdousia sp.
TTATGAAATTGTCCACTTCCTCGCGGCGGACGCCCTCGAAAAGCCTGTCGTTTACCTGAACGTTTGCCGCGCGCGCGCAGTTGCCCAGACATTCCACAAATTCTATCGTGTATATTCCGCTTGTTCCGCCGACGGGGCAGCCGAGCTTTTCGGCAAGTTCGCGCCCGAATTCAACCGAGCCCGCCAGCGCGCACGAGAGCGTTCGGCAGACTTTGATGTGGATTCTTCCGCGCGGCTTCTGCGTAAACATCGGGTAGAACGTCAGCATTCCGTAGACTTCGACTGGCGTTGTGCCCAGTTTTTCCGCCACGTATGCAATGGCGTCGTCGTCGAAATACCCGTACTTTTCCTGAATTAGGTGCATAATCATCATTGCCGCCGATTTCTTTTTCGGGTACTCGGCAATGAGTTGGTCGCACTTGGTGTCTATTTCCGAAGTAATTTTCATATCCAGCCTTTTATCTGTCGCACTCGCCCAGAACGAAATCGAACGAACCCAAAATTACGGCTATGTCGCTCAAGTGGTGTCCGGGGAGGATTTCCTGCAATGCAGCCAAACTTACAAACGAAGGCGCGCGTATCTTTACGCGGTACGGCACGCCGCCGCCCTTCGACATCACGAAGAAGCCCAGCGCCCCCTTGGGGTTGTCCGCCTCGAAGTACGCCTCGCCCCGGGGAATGTCGGGGCCCTGCGTTATCACCAAGAAATTGTTGATGAGGTCTTCCATATTGCACTGCACGCCATTTTTGTCGGGCAGCGATATTTTGGAATCGGCAACTTTTATTGCCCCGTCGGGCATTTTTTCAATGGCCTGACGGACAATTTTTATGCTCTGTCGCATTTCCTCTATGCGAACCATCCAGCGGTCGTAGCAGTCGCCGTTGACGCCCACTACAACGTCGAAATCGTAGTTTTCGTAGCCGAGGTACGGAACGTCTTTGCGGAGGTCGCTGGCTACGCCGCTTGCGCGCAGGTTCGCGCCCGTAAGCCCCCACTGCATTGCCGTTTCCTTCGATACCACGCCGACGCCAGCGGTTCTGTCAACGAATATTCTGTTGCGGGTTATAAGCCTGTCAACCTCGTCGAGCTTGGGCAGAAACCAATTGGAGAAAGAGTTTACCCTGCCCAGCCAGCCTTCGGGAATGTCGCGCGCCAAGCCGCCGATTCGCGCGTAGGAGGCTGTCATGCGCGCCCCCGTAAGCTCTTCAAATAGCGAAAGTATTTTTTCGCGCATTGTAAAGCAGTACATAAAGCCCGTTGTGGAGCCTGCGTCCATTGCGTATGCGGCAAGGCCCACCAAGTGGCTTGCGATTCTGGAAAGTTCGCAGCAGATGACGCGTATTGCCTTGCAGCGCGGCGTGATTTCTATACCCGCGAGCTTTTCCACGCATTGGGCAAAGGCTATGTTGTTGGAAAGCGGCGCGAGGTAGTCGAGCCTGTCGGTAAAGGGAATGAACTGGTTGTATGTGAGGTTTTCGGCAAGCTTTTCCTGACCGCGGTGCAGCTGCCCGACTATGGGGTCGGCGCGCAAAATCAAATCGCCGTCGAGTTCGAGTTTCAAGCGAAGAACTCCGTGCGTTGCGGGGTGCGACGGTCCCATATTTATCACCATCTTTTCGCCGACCTTGCAATCCGAGAGGCCTGCGGGTTCGGGATATGTAAATTCTTGTTCCATACTATGCTTGGGTTGTGGATTTGAAGCGCGGGAATCAAAGGGTGTCGAGCTTTTCCGGTCTGCCCGCCTCGGCGCTTCGCGGCTCTTTTTCGGCGGCCGTCGAAACT
>DAVZIV010000348.1:0-1779 GCA_052273125.1 Candidatus Merdousia sp.
AACAATTACGCGCAGCTCCCTACCCGCTGCAAGACATAGGCGTTCGCCACGCCCGCAAATTCAAGGGCTACGTTTTCGAGCGTCTTGACGCGCGTTATGTAGCCCTCGGCCGCTTCCATTCTCGCGCCGACGCGCGTCGCCGAAATCGAATCCGCAATTTGGACAACCGTAGAATAAATGCTCTCGGCGGGAACTTCGCCGTGGTGCGATTCCACCGCGTTCACAACCACGAAAGATTCCCCCTCTTTGCGCAGCAATTCCGCGCCCGCCTTTGCGTGCGAAGCCTCAGAATTTGCAATACCCTTGCCGATGTCGTGGAAAAGCCCAGCCCTGCGCGCTATTTCGGCGTCGCAGCCCAATTCGGAAGCAATGTATGAGGCAAGTTTTGCAACCTCTATCGAGTGCGCAAGGGTATCCTGATTGAGCGAAAGGTGCAGAGAGAGCCTGCCGAGCGCCGTTTTGAGCTCGTCGCCTACGCAGACTATGCCAAGGTTCGACATGGTTTCGTCGCCCAATTCGCGCAGGTTTTGCACCACCTTTTCCTTTGCGGCGGCGACCGCCTGCTCTATTGTGGACGGCGAAATGCGCCCGTCCGCCACGAGGGTTTCCAGCGCCAATTTTGCGATTGCCCTGTGTGTGGGGTTGAACGAAGACACCATCACCGTATCGGGAGAATCGTCTATTACGACTGTTGTCGATGTCTCGAACTCGAACGAGCGTATGTTGCGCCCCTCTTTGCCGATGAGGCGTCCCTTCATTGCCTCGTCGGGAATTTTGACTATTGTAGCCGTTGCCGACTGCGGCATTTGCGAGGAAAGGCGCTGCATTGCGTCCATCAATATGCGGCGCGCGCCGTCGTCAATTTCGCGCTTCGATTTGCCCAGAAGTTCGCGCTTATACGGGGCGAGTTCCTCCACGCACTTTTTCTCTATTTCCATTTGAGCCTCGCGCTTGAGCAATTCCGTTTCCGCCGCCGATATTCCCGAAAGGTTTGTCAATTTTTCCACGTACGAATTGCGCAGCGCCGAAAGTTCTTCGCCCATTTTTTTGTATGTGCGGTACTCGCCATCGGCACGGCTTTTGGCGAACTTTGCGTTTTCAAGCTCCACGCTTATTTCGGCGAGTTTTTCGTCCTGCTCGTGTTTGGCGTTTTTAGCCAGCAGCAACATTTCTTCGTACTCTGCCTTGATTTCAAGCTCGCGCTCCTTGAGCATCATTTCCAGCTTATTGCGCTTCTTTTCGTACTCCAGACGTTCGGAATTTTTTATGGACTGTGCCTCTGCGTGCATTTTATTTTTCAGTCCGTTCACTCGAACGACAAGCACTATGCATTCCGCGAAGAGGCATGTAGCCAGCAATCCCAGTACTACGGCATTCCAATCAAAATTAAATTCCATCGCCCCAAATGAAACTCTACTCTCCCCCAAAAATCAAGTTTTTTATCTTCTGGCGCGGCGATGCGCGTAGCGCAAATCGCCGCTTTGACACTAACAATCCGAAAGCCAAACGTTTACCTTGTGGCGCAGGGATTTTTCTCCCGAAAAATACTCCCTGCTTTATCAGTAAATACCATTAAACTTTCCAAAGGGATAGCGGATGAGCGAAGCGATACCGCGTAAGGGCGAAAGCCCCTTCAATGGAAACCGCCCAGCGGGTGGCGCACGGATTTTTCCTGCCGGAAAAATATTCCGCGCTTTGACAGTGAGTAAAGTTAAGCTCTCAAATTAGAATACCCAATACTTCAGAACAGATTGACATAAAAAATACCTCAGCCGCGAA
>DAVZIV010000349.1:0-1776 GCA_052273125.1 Candidatus Merdousia sp.
CATGGCAAAGTGGCTCTCCTGCGAAACATCGCCCAATCCGCCGTTTTCCACGCCCGACAAAATCGCGCGCCGCAGAATATCGCCGTTCGCCGCGGCAAAGTATTCGCAGGGCTGGTTCAAGGTTGACGGTACTGCCGTACGCGCGTACTGCACGGGCGGGGCGTTTGCGGGCACGCATTCGCTGACGGTCGTTTTCAGCGGAGATTTCGGCGCACTTGCGCTGTCCATGTTTTTGGAGGGGGCGGATTCTGCGTTCGCCGAAAAACTCTTCAAGGAAAACGTTTCAAAAATCGACAATTTGCTCAAATGAAATTCAAACCAATACTCGCATTTATCTTCGCGGCGGTCTCGGTGTGCTATGCCGAAAAATTCGCGTACATAGGCTGCCAAAAACTTTCGCAGGGCAATTCGGCAATATTGGGCGGGGCTAAGAATACCGCCTCGGAAATTTCAAAATCTTCAAACTCGGATTTTCGGGTTGAACTTTGCGGCTTGCCCGATTCCCCCGCGGCGCAGATTGCGGCGCTCGACTCCGCATTTTTGCGCGGATTTTCTGGGGCGATAATCGCGCCCGCCGCTTCCGACGCCGCGCTTTACAAACGCATAGACTATCTTCAAAAGCGCGGATTTTCCGTGGCGGTAGTGGGCTCGGGGCTTGACAGCGCCGCCGTTGTGGGCGTTGCGACGGACGCGGCAAAAACCGCACGAGCCGTTGAAAACGCCCTTTCGCGCCTCGGCGCAAAGACCGAAATTTTCTGCTATTTCAAAGGCTCGTCCGGCGCGCACGCGGCGCATCGTTCACTTCCGCCGTCGGAACTTTTGCACGGAAAACTTTCAAGTGCCGACTTTGAAAGAATATTCTCGCCGCGTCCGTACTCGCTTGTCGAGTGTTCGTTTTACGGCGTCTACGCGGCTGAAAATGCCGAAAGCATAACGCGGCGCGACGATTATTGCGAAATATTTTTCTCACCCGAGTTGCTCTCTGATATGGCGCCTATAAAGCCCGACCGCGACAGGGTATTTGCCCTCTGCATAGGCGCTTTGCCGCATTTGGAATACTACCTGCAAAGCGGGCAAATAGACTGCTGCATTTATGACGACTTCTACGGCTGGGGCGTCTATGCCGTGCGCTCCCTGATTGCCGTCAGACGCTTTGACGCCTCCGCCAAGAGCCTCCGCCTGCCGCCGCCCGAGCGCAAGTTTGTAGCGCCCGTAGTTGTCGGCAAAAAGAACTGGCGCGAATTTTCGCGGGACTGGAATTCTTGGCAGTAGTCGCATTTTTTATCGAGGGAAAACTATGGGGCTTTTTTCGATGATTTTCGGCGGCGCCGAAAACGGGAAATTCCTGAGGGAAGCCCGAGCAGCGGTCGTAAAAATAAACGCGCTCGAGCGCGAATACGCGCGGGTAGACGAGGACAAACTTCCCGCAATTACCGACTTTCTCAGACGCTCTCTCGCAGGCGGCGAATCCCCCGATTCCGTAATGCCGCGGGCTTTCGCACTTGTCAAAAACGCCGCCCGCAGGCTCTGCGGCAGGGAAGTTCAAGTCTGTTCGCTCCCCGTGAAATGGAATATGGTGCATTTCGATGTCCAGCTGATTGCGGGGTTTGCGCTGTGGAAAAATATGGTTGCCGAAGTCGCCACGGGCGAGGGCAAGACGCTCGCCGCCACGCTGCCTGCGTTTATGAATTCCCTCTACGGCAGGGGCTGCCACATTGCAACCGTCAACGAATATCTCGCGCGGCGCGACAGCCAGTGGATGGGCGCGCTCTACAA
>DAVZIV010000350.1:0-1770 GCA_052273125.1 Candidatus Merdousia sp.
GCGCCCGCTCGGCGGGTTTCGATTCTGTGGCGCGGCTATTTTGCTTCCGCAAAATCAGCGCCGCTTTGTCAGTGAAAAAAGTATATTTTTTATCTCAAGAATAAAGGGTAACAAAAGTTGCCCTCTTTTCATTTATAAAACCACGCCAACCATTACGCTCTCGGGCATCACTTGGTTTCGCTGCGTCTCACGTACTAATGTACGCTACGGCTCGCAAAACGCAAGTCCTGCCTCGAGCCTCGCGCGTTTTAACAGCTCACAAAGGGTATCCTAATCCGATTATGATACGATGCCTCTCGCTCGGCGGGTTTCGATTCTGTGGCGCGGCTATTTTGCTTCCGCAAAATCAGCGCCGCTTTGTCAGTGAAAAAAGTATATTTTTTATCTCAAGAATAAAGGGCAACAAAAGTTGCCCTCTTTTCATTTATAAAACTCGCCAACCATTACGCCCTTGCGCGTTTTAATTGGAGGCGTTGCGGATTACGTCCTTGTTCATTTTGGAGAATTGCTCCTCGTCAAACTTTACCACCTTGCGGTCATACGTCATAATGCCGTTGATTTCAACCTCGACATCCGTCGTTTGCGTGTAAACCGCCGAAACAATGCCGTGCTTTGCAAGCTCTTCAAGCTTCTTGGCATACTCGCCATAGCGCTTGAGTGCGTCCGCATTGGAAAGAAGCTTTCCGTAGCCCCAATTCTTGTCGGTCGTCCAGTGATGTCCATCGGTGGCGATGCCGATTCCGCCGTATTCGCCCAAGACATTGACATAGGCGTCGGAATAAAACCTGATTCTGGGTTCGGGATAGTGATGGAAGTCGATAATGTCGCCGCACTGGAAGAAGTTGCCGCCGCTTGCCGCGTTTATCGGGCGAGTCGGATCGAGCGTTTTCAGATAGTTGACGATATTGACGGTGTCGAACTGCCCCCAAGCCTCGTTGAAGGGAACCCAGACGGCAATGCAGGGGAACGAATAGAGACAATCTACCATTTCGGCCATCTCTTTGCGGAAATTTTCGACATCGCGCGGCGTCGTAATTTTGTAGCGAGAATTGTTCTGCATTTCCGACTTGACAATGGGAGCGTCCTGTTCGGCAAAGTTGTTCTCGTTCCAGCACGCAGTATTGGTTTGTGCGGAGGGAATGTCTTGCCAGACGAGCAACCCGATTCTGTCGCAGTGCATATACCAGCGGGCAGGCTCAATCTTTATATGCTTGCGAATCATATTATAGCCCCAGTCTTTAGTTTTTTGAACGTCGAACTTGAGAGCTTCGTCGGAGGGGGCTGTATAGAGACCGTCCGGCCACCACCCTTGGTCGAGAGGCCCGAACATATAAATTTTTCTGTTATTGAGGGTAATCCATTTGGGCGAATGGCGCGACATATTGGTAATGGAAATTTTCCTCATCGCGGCATAGCTTTTTACGGAATCCACCAGAGAGCCGTCCTTGAACAAATCGACTTCTACATCGTAAATGAACGGCGAGTCTGGCGACCACAATTTCGGGTCGGCAACCCGAACAAACGCCTTGCCGTTTGCCGCGCCCCTTGATTCGGCTACAAGCTTTTTGCCGTCGAAAATTTTCGCAACAAAAAAGTCCGCAGAGCCCGCAACGGGAGCTTCAACCTCGAAGCGCGACTCGTCGAGATTCGGCGTAATCTTCAGCGAAGAGATGTGCGTTTTTGCCACGGGTTCAAGCCAGACCGTCTGCCAAATGCCGCTGACGGCAGTGTAAAAACAGCCCGCGGGTTTCATAGTCTGCTTGCCGCAAG
>DAVZIV010000351.1:0-1762 GCA_052273125.1 Candidatus Merdousia sp.
AAGTCTGCATACGGGTGTGCCCCAAAGGCGTCTTCAGCCCCGCGCGGGATTGCGCAGGTTTTTTGTATCCCGAAGCCGACGCGTCGAAGTGCGTTTCCTGCGGGCTGTGCGCAAAAAAGTGCCCCGTTTTAAACGCCGATAAGCTCGCCTCGCCCACGCACAATATCGAAGCCCGCGCGGGCTGGCACACCGACAAAAAAACGCTCGCCGAAAGCTCTTCGGGCGGATTTTTCTCCGCGCTCTCACAGGCAGTCTTCGACGTCGGCGGGAAGGTCGCAGGGGCTGTGTATTCGGAGGATTTCCGCGCCGTCGAATTTTTCCTCGCCGACAATTACGCCCAGACCGCAAAAATGCGCGGGTCGAAATACGTTCAGGGAAGGAAGGCGGACATCTACGCGAAGATAAAATCGGCTCTGGCAACATCAGCAGTGCTCTTCTGCGCCGCACCGTGCGAAGTCGCCGCACTCATATCCTACTTGGGGAAAAATCCCGAAAACCTCTACACTTGCGACTTCCTCTGCTACGGCCCGACAACGCCGCTTGCGCTCTCGCAGACTGTCGATTTTCTGCAGGAGAAATACCGCGCAAAAATTTCGTCGCTTACAATGCGCCACAAGCGTTTCGGCTGGTTCGAAAAGTATATTTTTAGGTGCGAATTTTCAAACGGCAAAGTGTTTGAAAAATTCTTCGGAAATATGCCGTTGGGGAAGGCGTTTTCGGTGCTCAAGAGAAAATCCTGCCTAGACTGCAAATTCAAAAACGACAACCGCGCCGCCGACATCACAATGGCGGACTACTGGAACATTGTCGACAACCGCGATGGCATCGAATACAACAAAGACGGAACGTCGCTTGTGATTGTCAACACTCCAAAGGGCGCGGAAATTTTCAGCCGCGTCAAGAATTTTGAAAGCGTGGACACGCTCGATTTCTTCAAGCGACACACGCCGCACGCGCTTGTGCATTGCGCCCCGATTTCGCCCGCGAGAAAATCCCTCGAAGCCGACTTCGCCGCAAAGGGACTCGTCAAAGCCGTAGAGGCGGCTAAATCCACAAAGAGCAAATTGATGGAATTTGTGCCCGTGCCAGTCAAGTACTGCGCGCTAAAACTCGCCGCGGCGGCAAAAAAACTTCTGCGCAAATAGCAAATTCGCCGCCCCCTATCCGCGCCACATTTCAATGTATTTTCGGCAGACGCTTTTTAGCGAAAAGCGCTCTATCACGCTCTCCCGAGCCTTCGCGCCAAGCTCTGCGCGCAGCTGCGGCGGCATATCGGCAATTCGGCACATTTTTTCGGCAAGGGCTTTTTCGTCGCCGATTGGCACAATGAAATCGGCGTCGCCCACAATGAAGCGCGCATCGCCCGCGTCGGAGGAAATTGCAAGCTTTCCGCAAAGCATAGACTCTGCCAAGACGTTCGGAAACGCTTCGGAAAACGAGAACAAAACGGTGAAATCCACCGCATTCAGAATGTCGCCGACATCGCTTCTTAGCCCGAGAGCGCGCACGCAGCCGCCAAGCCCGAGCGCGGAAATTTCGGCGGCTACGTCCTCCGCCTTGTCCACCCCCGCCCCTACAAAAATCAGTTCCGAATCGGGGTACGTACGGCGGAATGCGGCAAAACTTCTGATTATGCCGACGTGGTTTTTAACCTTGTTGTAGCGCCCGACGTGGCAAACCGCAATGGCGGAATCAGACAGCCCGAGCTCTCTGCGCATTCGCGCCCGAACTTCGCCGTCGGGAGAGAGTTTCTGGGTGTCGT
>DAVZIV010000352.1:0-1762 GCA_052273125.1 Candidatus Merdousia sp.
TATGCGGTTTGAAACATTGGCTATGTTTTTGGATTTCTCAATCAGATCCGAAATATAGTTTACCAATGCCGAAAAACATTCGCCCATTTCGCCGTACTCGGCAAATTTAGCGGCACAACCCTCGCACGCCTCGCGGGCGGAATGAATGTCTCCCATTGCCGCGGAATTGAGAGCCGATGCGAATTTGGCAATCCCCGACAAAATCGAACGCGCAAGCAGCAAAACCGCGAGAAGCGCCAGCGCCGCCACGGCGGCAAATTCACCCCAGAACCAGACAATTTTCTCCCGCTGTTCGGCGAGTTTTACGGAAAGCATTTCGCCGAGATTCTTGTTCGACGAAATCCACAATTCAAAAATCTGGTTTTCGAGCATATCGACCGCCTCGACGGCCGCCGCGCGCCCGTCCGCCGACTGCCCCGGCTGCGCCAGCGACTTTTCCGCGCGCGCCAGCTGCGAATTTATGCGGTTTGTGCGCTCGAAGATTTCCGAACTTATCTTGTACGAATCGCCCGTCGGCGACTGCCCCAGCCTGTAAAGCATTGAACGCGTCTGAACCGAGACCCTTTGGAAAATCGGCGCCGCGCTTGAAAGCTTTGCGTCCTTGCCCGAAAGTCCCTGGCGGAGCAAAAACAAGTCCGTCATAATCGACGGGATAAACATACCCGAAGTCTCCATCAAAATTCTTATGCCCGTGCGGGAATCGGAAAACAGCGACGCCCTCTCCGTAATGACGCCCGCCATATCGGAGACCGCCCCCGCCCTCATTTTCTTTTTTTGAAATGCCGCGAGCACCCCTTTTGAAAAGAGGGATTTAACCCTCATATTTACCGCCGAAATCGGTTCGTAATACGCAACAAGTTCGGCGGCGGCGTCCTGCATTTCGGCTTTCGACACGCGCGGAAGCGAGTTGTCTTTGGCGTATGCGGCGTTTGAAAATTTCGCCACGCAATCCAAAAGGCGCACTGCCGTCATTTGCAAAGACACCTTTTCAAGGCTTCGCGAATCCGCAGTGTAAACCGAATAGCACGGCAACGCGGCAACCGCCGCTACAAAAACGGCTATGTAAATCAATTTTGCCCGTAGGTCTCTAAAAACATTCATCTGGACAAAAGGCTATTTTTTCCGCGCCTCTTTATCAATAAAAAAATCCCCCAAGACTAAAGAGCCTGTAATTATCACGCACAAATTCACGCGTCGGAAAATTTTTGAGATTGCAAAAACAAATACTTGCAAATGTTTTAAACACAAAAGGCACAAAAAAAAGGTCGAGTGGAAAACTCGACCTTTTCTAAGAAATACAATCCCTACGGGTTTGTCGTCTTACTCGAAACAACGATTGTTCCGTCGGGGATAGTTTCGTTGCTGCCTGCCGCAGCAGTGGCGGCTTCGTTGGAAACCGTGTCGGGATTCGTAAGAGCGTCTGCCCTTGCAGCGGAAGCCGACTTTGTTGCAACGCCGTTGACAACCAACGTGCCGTCGGACTTGGAAGCTACGTTCGCGGGAACGGTTCTAACTTCCCCGTTGGGGAGAGTCGTTACAACAGTGCCAGTCGTGGAAACCGAGCCGTCGTCTGCAAAGGTTGATTTTGTGTTCGATACATATTTCGCGCCGTCGATTGTAACGTCAACCTTCGTGTCCATTGTGCCCGCGTCAACATTGGGGTTGATGGAAATGAAGATTTCAATGGGCTGTGAAACGGAGGCGTTTACGTCTTCAAGGTTTGCCTTGATGCCGACCATTGCCGCTTCTACAGCCTTGGCAA
>DAVZIV010000353.1:0-1762 GCA_052273125.1 Candidatus Merdousia sp.
ATCAGCCCCTTGCGGTCTTTCAAGAGCGACATAACCGCGTCTGTGAGGGCGGGGTTTCTGAATACCGCGGCAATGAACTTGCCCGAACCCGCCGGTTCGTCGCCCGCGCTGAAGCCGCCGGGAATCATAAGAATTTGCGCGGCGTCTATGCGGCGTTTCATTTCCGCGATTGATTCGGCTACGTCTTTGTCGGAAAGGTTGTTGAAGACGAACGTTTCGGCGACGGCGCCCGCCTTTTCAAATGCGCGCGCCGAGTCGTATTCGCAGTTCGACCCGGGGAATACGGGAATGAACACGCGCGGCTTTGCCGTCTTGTTGGGCGCAACGGCTATGTTTTTGTTTTCAAAATGCGCATCCAGCGGCGCGGAGGTCTGCGCGGGTGCTGCCAATGTCGGGAACACGCCCTCGAGCGGTTTTTCCCACGCGCTTTGCAGTTCGGAGATTTTTATCGAAGTTGCGCCTATTGAAATTTCGGGCGCATTTACGGTTTTGCCGATGAGCTCGGCATTGAGTTTTTCAGCGTCCGCAGAGTCGGCAAGTTCGAGGACTATCGCACCGTAATCGAGCGCGAAAACGTCGCCTTTGTACGATTTGTCGAACTCAAAGCCGATTCCGTTGCCGAAAGTCATTTTTGAGACGGCCTCCGCCAGACCGCCGAAGCGCAGCGAATGCGCCGCAAGCACCGCGCCCGACTTTATAACGGCGAAAAGCCCTGCGTACTTCGCCTTGACATCTTCCCAGTCGGGTTCAAAGTCGTCGAGTTTTTTCACGCGCAGCAGCGCCACGCGCGAGCCCGCCTTTTTAAATTCGGGCGAAATCACGTTGCGCACGTCGCACGGGCACATTGCAAAGCTCACCAGCGTCGGCGGAACGTCTATTTTGTTGAACGAGCCCGACATGGAATCCTTGCCGCCTATCGAGGCGCAGCCGAGGCGCATCTGCGCTTCAAACGCGCCCAAGAGAGCCGCCAGAGGTTTGCCCCAGCGCTTGGGGTCTGTGCGCAGTTTTTCAAAATATTCCTGAAATGTGAAGCGAATTTTCGACATGTCGCCGCCGCTTGCCGCAATTTTCGCCACGGATTCAAGCACCGAGTACATCGCGCCGAAATACGGGCTCCACGAGCACACGAACGGGTTGAAACCGAATGAAAAGAGCGTGCCCGTGTTTGTTTCGCCCTCAAGCAGCGGGATTTTCGAGCACATTGCCTCGGGGGCGGTTGCCAGATTTTTGCCGCCGTAGGGGTGCAAAACCGCGCTCGCGCCTATGGAGGAGTCGAAGCGCTCCACCAGACCGCGCTGGCTTGCGCAGTTGAGCGAGGAAAGGTTTTCAAGCCACTTGGATTTGTCGGCGTTTTTCGCGCCGTTGTCTGTTGCCGAAAGCGGCGAATCGTTCGGGGGTTCTTCGATGTGTGCGGAGGATTTTGCAACCGTGCCGTTTGTGTCGAGGAACGCGCGCGAGAGGTCTACAATGGTTTTGCCGCGCCACGTCATCACGAGGCGCCCCGTATTTGTGACGGTTGCCACGTGCGAGCATTCAAGATTTTCCGCAGCTGCAAACTGCGCGAATTTCTGCGCGTCTTCGGGTGCGACAACAACCGCCATTCTCTCCTGCGATTCCGAAATTGCAAGTTCGGTGCCGTCGAGCCCGTCGTACTTTTTGCGAACGGCGTCGAGGTTTATTTCAAGGCTCGGCGCAAGTTCGCCTATTGCCACCGATACGCCGCCCGCGCCGAAGTCGTTGCAGCGCTTGATGAGAAGGCTCG
>DAVZIV010000354.1:0-1748 GCA_052273125.1 Candidatus Merdousia sp.
AAGGCGGCAAAAATTCCGAGAACGGGCGAAACCGTCCTGGGCGGCGTCTTTACAAAACACGAAGGCGGCAAGGGCGCAAATCAGGCGGCGGCGGCAAATACGCTCTTCGACGGCGTTGTATTCTGCGCTGGAATGGGCGACGACATCTTCGGGCGCGACTACCTCTCGTACCTGCAAAAGCGCGGCTTGGACACCTCGCTTGTAAAAACCTTCAAAGACGCCTCCACGGGCGTAGCCCTAATCACGGTTGCAAAAGAGGGGCAAAACATAATAACGGTTGCCCCGGGGGCAAATATGCTACTATCCCCCGAGGATATGCGCGCAATAGATTTTTCAAAATTCTCGCACGCGGCATTCCAGCTTGAAAACTCGCTTGAAACCGTGCGGGAAGGGCTCAAGCTCGCAAGGGCGGCGGGATGCACAACGGTGCTCACCCCCGCCCCCGCAAAACTTCTCGACGACGAAATCCTGCAAAATGTCGATATTCTCGTGCCCAACGAAATAGAAATCCTGCAAGTCCAGCGCGGATTTACGTCGATGCAAAGCGCGGCGGAATCGCTGCTGAAAAAGGGCGTAAAAAACGTGATTGCAACGCTGGGCGAACGCGGCTGCGCACTCTTCAACGCCGACGGCGAAAAGCGCTTCCCCGCGCTCTCGGTGCGCCCGATAGACACCGTGGGCGCGGGCGACTGCTTCACGGGCTCGCTGCTGGCGGGCTTGAGACGCTTCGGCGACATAGACACCGCAATAAAATTCGCCTCCGCCGCCGCGGCGCTAAAAATAACAAAAGTCGGCGCGCAATCATTTTCGCCGCTAAAAGAAGTATTGAAAATGATGGCAAAATAATTCAGAATATCAAGCTGATATGGAAAAGCACATCATAACGGCTTGCATTTTGTCTTCCGCCGTCGGCGCGGCTCTGGCTGCGCCGAATAATCCGCACAACTACGTCAGGGGCGAACTCTACCAGCTGCGCCCGACCCAAACCGTCGGCAAATTCGGGGAGAATTACGACGTTTCAAAAATCGACATCTACAAGAAGCTCGACATACTCGATAAAATCGACGGCAGCGGGCGCATAACGTCGGCGCAGGACTGGCGCAGGCAACGCCCGCAGGTTATGGACTTTGTCTGCCGCAAACTCTACACGCCGATTCCGCCGCGCCCGAAATCGCTTCAGTTCAGGCTTCTCGAGCGCTCCGACAACGCCCTCGACGGCGCGGCAGTCAGAATGCAGTACGCGATAGTCTCGGGCGACGAACTCGGCGAACACTCGTTCACGCTGCTGCTCTACGTTCCAAAAAACGTCGAAAAGCCCGCGGTTTTCATGCACCAAAATTTTATGGGCAACCACGCCGCGATTGACGACCCCGCCGTGATAATCCCCAAATGCTACCTCGACAGCGACGGCAAATCGGGCGAAAACGCCGTGCAGGCGCGCCAAAAACAGCGCAACGAGCGCGCCTACCGCCACCCGATTCGCGAAGTCGTCGCCGCGGGATACGCCTACGCCACATTCTGCTACAACGAGCTTTACCCCGACAAATACGCCACTCAGGAAAGCGGAATACCCGAAAGCATCTACAAAATCTACAACCCCAAGCGCTTCGACACAACGCCGCAATCCATAGCCGCATGGGCTTTCGGCGACATTTTGGCGCTCGACTGCCTCGAAAGCATAGCCGAAGTAGACGCATTGCGCGCAGCGGTCGTCGGGCACTCGCGCTTGGGCAAGGCGGCGCTCTACG
>DAVZIV010000355.1:0-1739 GCA_052273125.1 Candidatus Merdousia sp.
TTGAAGTGTAGGGTATTCTAATTTGAAAGCTTTATGATATTCACTGACAAAGCGGCGCTGATTTTGCGGAAGCAAAATAGCCGCGTCACAGAATCGAAACCCGCCGAGCGGGCGCGCCCTCGCACGTTTTAACGCTTGAATGGGGAAGAGAAGTGTGATAGAGACAAGGGCAGAAAAATTTAAGGAACAGTATGAAATTGATTCACGATAATAAATTGTTGCAACAGGCGGCAAACGAAGCCCGTGGTTTGGCTATTGACGCCATCGAAAAATGCGCATCGGGACACCTCGGCTTGCCGCTGGGCTGCGCGGAAATCGGCGCGGTTTTGTTCGGCGAAATTCTCGACCTCAATCCGTCGGACACCAGGTGGCTCGACAGGGACCGCTTCATTTTGAGCGCCGGACACGGCAGTATGTTCCTCTATTCATGGCTGCACCTTTCGGGTTTCGACCTCTCCATTGAAGACCTCAAAAACTTCAGAATGAAAGGCTCAAAAACCCCGGGACACCCCGAATTCGGCGAAACGCCGGGGGTGGAGGCGACAAGCGGGCCGCTCGGTCAGGGCGTCGGCAATGCAGTCGGTATGGCAATTTCCGAAAAGATGGCAGCGGCGCGTTTCAATTCGGATAACGCAAAGATTTTCGACCATAAAATTTGGTGTTTGGCGGGCGACGGTTGCATGCAGGAGGGCATCTCCGCCGAAGCCGCCGCAATAGCGGGAACTCTCAAGCTCGGCAACCTCGTTCTCATATACGATTCCAACGACGTCACCCTCGACGCAATGGCGCAAAAGACAATGGCGGAAGACACCGCAATGCGCTTTGAATCCTACGGCTGGGAAGTTTCGAAGGCGAACGGGCACGACATCGACGCCGTGCGCAAGGCTCTCACCGCCGCGAAGGAATCGACCTCCGACAAGCCCAAGCTCGTCATTTTCAAAACGACAATCGCCAAAGGCATCGCCGAAGTGGAAAACACCGCAAAGGGGCACGGCGAAGGCGGCGCGAAATTTGCCGCGGCGGCGCGCAAGGCTCTGGGGCTTCCCGACGCAAAATTCTACGTCAGCCGGTCCACGTACGACCTCTTTAAAAAGACGCGCGAGGCAAACCTGCAAAAGTACAACCAGTGGCAGGAAACTTTCAAAAACTGGAAGAAAGCCGAACCCCAAAAGGCGCAAGAGCTGCACTTCTGCATAAACAGGAAGGACGAAATCGACGCGCAGTCGCTGCTGGCGGCTATCCCCGAATTCCCCGCCGACGACAAGAGCGCAACGCGCGCGTCTTCGGGCGTGGTGATGAACGCCTTGGCGCAGAAACTTCCCTACATGATTACCGGCGCGGCGGACCTCTTCGGCTCGACCAAAAACTACCTCAAGGGCATGGGCGATTTCTCCGCCGAAAACAACGCCGGCAGAAACCTCTGGTACGGCATTCGCGAGCACGCAATGGGCGCAATTTCCAACGGCATTGCCTACTACGGAATTTTCGAGCCTTCGTGCGCAACGTTCCTGACTTTCGCAGGCTACATGCTCGGCGCAGTCAGGGTTACGGCGCTCTCGAGGCTGCCCGTTCAGTTCGTCTTCACGCACGATTCCATCGGCGTCGGTATGGACGGTCCCACGCACCAGCCCGTCGAAATGGTCTCCATCTTGCGCTGCATTCCGCGCCTCAACGTAATCCGCCCCGCAGATTCCGAAGAGGCCGCGGGCGCGTGGGCAAGCGCTCTCGCGCGAAAGGAC
>DAVZIV010000356.1:0-1732 GCA_052273125.1 Candidatus Merdousia sp.
TTGTCCCCCGCGGGAGCTTCTCCAGTAAATCGGCGCCGCCTATGACTACCGCGCCCGCGAGTTTTTCTGGATTTTTACGCGCCCAGTCGGCAATGATTTCGGGCCCGACGCCCGATGGGTCTCCGACTGTAATTGCAATGGGCTTTTCCATATTTTCAAGCCTCTTCCCTGCGGATGATATAGTGCCTTTCGGGCATGGCGAAAAATTCCAGAAATTTTCTGCCTTCGGGCGTCCGCGCCGCGCCGTTTTCAAGCAGCGCAAGCGCGTTCTTGCGCGCCGACTGCGTTGCGTAGACCCGACTGAAAAGGTGTTTTACTTCGGCAATCGAGGCGCGGGGAATGCCGCGGCGGTTCATTCCGATGAGATTGAGCGCGCCGACGCCGCTTCTGCCGAACGCCGTTACAAACGGAGGAACGTCGAGGCTGACGGCGGTGTTGCCGCTGAGCATAACGCCCTCGCCTATTCTCACGCGCTGGTGAACCATCACGCCGCCGCTGATAAAAGTGTTGTCGTCTACGTGCACGTGCCCCGCAAGCGCGGCGAAAGGGGCAATTATGACATTGTCGCCCACAACGCAGTCGTGCCCGATGTGCCCCGAGCACATAATCAGGCAGTTTGAGCCTATTTTGGTTGCCTTGCCCTCGAACGTTGCGCGGTGGATTGTGGCGTGTTCGCGCACTACGGTGGATTCGCCTATTTCGACGTATGTTTTAAGCGACGTGTCGAAGTGCAAATCCTGCGGGTCGCCGGCTATTATTGCAAAGGAGCAGATTCGGGAATTTTTGCCGATTCGCGCCCCCGAGAGCACGCGCGCCTGAGGCTCTATTGCAACGCCGTCGGCAAGTCGGGCGTCGCCCTCTATTATTGCGTACGCGCCGACGGTTATGCCGTCGCCCAATACGGCTTCGGGAGAGATTATTGCGGTACTATGAATGTTGTTCATTTGCCGATTCTATTAGAAGTTTGCGTTTGAATTTTCTCAGGTGCACAATTTTTACAAGCGCTGTAAAGAGAATGCCGAAGAGCGTAGACGTGTATCCCGCCATCAGGCTTGCCGTGATTACGCCGAAAGTCAGCAGAATCAGGCTTGCGACCGTGCCCGCCAAACCTATGTACAAGCCGAGGTCGAAGAGGTTGTCTTCGTTCTCCAGAAGCTTGAGTTTCAACGACGCCGAAACCCGCTGGCGTTTGATTGCATTTATGCGCACCAGACAAACTATATAGACGGCGGACTGCATCACGAAAAACAGCGCTATTGCAGCCAGCGTTGCCGAATCGGTATCAATGGAAAACATATCTTTTTCTCCTATTATGTTCGATTTTATTCTGTCAAAGGCAATATTTATTTCGGTCGAAGCCGTATTTTGTATTTTGACGTCGAATGCCGAAGGCTCTACGAGGGCGAAAAACAGCGCCGAAACAGCAACGCCGACAACCGCGCAGCGCGCCGCAAGATACGCGCCCCTGTCGAACCTCAAAAGCCCGAAAACTCCCAGAGCCGCCACCGCGCCGCCGAGAAGCGAAAGCAGAATCTTCACCGCCAGCGCCGCGTCGGGATTTTTCGCGCACACGCCCGCAAGCAGGTTTTTAAGCGGCGACGAATACCCGTCCATAAATTCGGCAAGCGCGGAATTTTCGTAGACGGGCTTGTTGTTGCGCAGAAGAAACTCGAGCGCGCCCCTGCCGTAATCGAGGGCGAAGGCAATGTCGCCCCACTTTTTTATGTCTGCG
>DAVZIV010000357.1:0-1731 GCA_052273125.1 Candidatus Merdousia sp.
AAATTCCCCCACGCCAAAAGAATCGAAACCCGCCGAGCGGGTGATATTCACTGACAAAGCGGCGGGGAATTTTCGCTTCGCGAAAATCCGCCGCGCCACAAGAAAAAATTAGTAGGATTTGGCGAAGACGGCTCTGTATTTTGCGTTTTTGCCTGTGAAGATACATTTGCCTGTGGGAGCGCCGCCCTCAAGGGGTATGCAGCGCACGGTGACTTTGAGGTCTTTGCGCAGCATATCTTCGATTTCCGCAGAGCCGTCGTAGTTGGCAACGGCAAAACCGCCGTGGATTTCTGGCTTCTTTTCGTTCTTCGGGGTGAAGTACGCGTAGAAATCGTCCTTGGAGGAAATCTCGACCGTGTTGGCGTCGCGATAGGCTTTCGCGCGGGCGAGCAGGTTGCCTTGAATCTGAGCGAGCGTGTCGGCAACGGTTGCCAAAAATTCGGCGCGGGGCAGAGATTTCTTTTCGCCGGTGTCGCGTCGGGCAATGAAGAGGGCGTCGTTGGCGATGTCGCGCGGGCCGACTTCAATGCGAAGCGGAACGCCTTTCTTGATCCAGCTCCACGTTTTTTCGCCGCCGCGCAGGTCGCGCGTGTCTACCTGTACGCGCAGTTGCGAACCCGCAAAATTCACGCTCCGGAGCTGCTCCTTGAGGCTCTGACAGTACTGCAAGACGTTCACCTTTTCCTCCTCCTTGTGGAGAATCGGCAAAATTGCCACATGCAGGGGGGCGAGCTTGGGCGGGAGAACAAGTCCGTCGTCGTCGGAATGCGTCATAATCATGCCGCCGATTAGCCTTGTCGAAGTGCCCCAGCTTGTAGTCCAAGCGTATTCTTCCCTACCTGCTTCGGAGAGATATTTTATGTTGCTTGCCTTTGCAAAATTCTGGCCGAGGAAGTGCGATGTGCCAGCCTGAAGCGCCTTTCTGTCTTGCATCATTGCCTCAATGCAGTAGGTATCGACCGCCCCCGGGAATTTTTCGCCCTCGGTTTTTCTGCCGCAGATTACGGGCATTGCCATATAGTTTTCGGCAAAGTCGGCATAGACGCGCAGCATTTTCTGCGTTTCCTCTTCGGCCTCTTCGCGCGTGGCATGGGCGGTGTGCCCCTCCTGCCAGAGGAATTCGGCGGTTCTGAGGAAAAGCCTCGTGCGCATTTCCCAGCGGACTACGTTTGCCCACTGGTTGATTAAAATAGGCAGGTCTCTGTAGGACTGCACCCAGCGCGAATACATTTCGCCGATGATGGTTTCGGAAGTGGGGCGCACAATCAGCGGTTCGTCGAGCGGCGAAGCGGGCACGAGTTTGCCCTCCGAGTTGAGCTCGAGCTTGGAGTGCGTTACGACTGCGCATTCCTTTGCAAAACCCTCGACGTGTTCGGCTTCTTTTTCGAGATAGCTGACGGGAATAAACAGGGGGAAATATGCATTTGTGTGTCCCGTGTCTTTGAACATTTTGTCCATAGACTTCTGTATGTTCTCCCAGAGGGAGTATCCCCACGGCTTGATTACCATGCAGCCGCGGACGGGGCTGTTTTCAGCCAAGTCTGCGGCTTTGATTACCTGTTGGTACCATTCGGGATAATCCTGTTCCCTTGTGGGCTCTATTGCTGTGCGTTTTTCTTTAGCCATTTTTTGCGTGTATATTTGTGTGTAGAGTTTTGTTTCGGCGCGGGGTTTGTTCAAGCCAAAAATCAGTCAAAACTTTGCGCGTGGAGAACGCCGATATGCGCTTGC
>DAVZIV010000358.1:0-1730 GCA_052273125.1 Candidatus Merdousia sp.
GTCCTTTTCGCCGATGCCCAAAGCTTGGAGAATGCGCGGATCGGGCGAATACGCCTCTTTGCACGCCGCGCAGTTTTTGCGCACGAGTCGCTGGGCAAGGGCGGCGCGGAGCGAAGCCGACACCAAGAACGGCTTTACGCCGATATCCACAAGTCGGGTTACGGCGCTGGGAGCGTCGTTTGTGTGGAGGGTGCTGAAAACCATATGGCCGGTCAGCGAGGCATTGATGGCGATTTCGGCGGTTTCGAGGTCGCGGATTTCGCCTATCATTATGATGTTTGGCGCTTGGCGCAACATCGAGCGCAAAGCCGCGGCGAAAGTCATACCCACTTCCCTGCGAACCTGAACCTGATTGATGCCCGTCATCTGGTATTCGACAGGGTCTTCAACTGTGATGATTTTGCGGTCGGGGTGGTTGAGGTAGTTGAGCGCCGAATAAAGCGTTGTGGATTTACCGGAACCCGTCGGGCCGGTTACCAAGAAGATGCCGTCGGGCATTCCGACGATTCTTTCAAACGAGGACTGGTCGTCGGAGAAGAAGCCCAATTCGGGCAGACCGAGGCGCAGCCCCTCCTTGTCGAGAATACGCATTACAATGCTCTCGCCGTAGACCGTGGGCAGACTCGATACGCGCAAGTCTATGCTCTTGTCGTTATAGGTAATCTGAATGCGGCCGTCGAGGGGAACGCGCTTTTCGGCAATCGACATTTCCGCCATAAGTTTCAGGCGCGAAATAATCGAAGGCTGAAGGCGCTTCGGCGGATTTTCAACCTCCACGAGCACGCCGTCTATGCGGTAGCGCACGCGGAAGCGCTTTTCGAGCGGCTCGAGATGAATGTCGCTGGCTCGGCGCTTTACCGCCTCGGTAATGAGCGACTGCACGTACTTGATGATGGGCGCCTCCTCTTCGGTTGCCTTGCCGGTGTCCATCTTGACATCGGAAGTGTCGGCGTTGAGGATTGACGAAAATTCGCCCTTGAGACCGTACTGCGTCTCTATTGCCTCGGTAATTTGGTGGGGAGAAGCCAAGCGCAAATCAAGTGGCATACCGATGATGTGCGTGAGGTTGTCGATGGCGTCCATATCCATAGGGTCGGAAATGGCAACTTCCATCTGGCCGTTCTCTATGCCCAGCGGCAGAATGTTATACTTGCGCACGACATCTTCGGGAACGGCGTTTTTAACGTCGTCTACAATGCTGATGTCCTCCAAAGACGCCAGAGGCATGTTAAACTCGTCGGACAAAATCTGGTAGATTTGCTCGAAAGTGCAGTAATGCTTTTCGACGAGGAGTTCTACGGCCTTTGAGTCGAGTTCGGAATTTGAAACGCCCTCGGAGCGCAACTGCTCCTTGGCAACGGATATAATATCCTCTCCGACAACGCCGCGTTCGTGCAGTAATTGCAATACAAAATCGTCTGCTGATGTCATCTTTTGTTTTTTTGATTGGGGGTGTTAATAAAGTAGCCGAACAACTATCTATTCAATCCTAGCAAAAATTCAACATTTGTTTTTGTCTTTTTTAATCTTTGGATCAACATCTCCATTCCGTCGACAATCGGCACGCCGTTTAGGGCGCGGCGGAGAGTGTAGACTTTTTCGAGCTCGGCAGGGTGGTATAGAAGCTCCTCTTTGCGCGTGCCCGACTTTTCTATGTTGATTGCCGGATATATGCGCTTGTCGGAAAGGGCGCGGTCGAGGTGCAGCTCGAGATTGCCGGTGCCCTTGAA
>DAVZIV010000359.1:0-1724 GCA_052273125.1 Candidatus Merdousia sp.
CGGCGTATTCGGCAAAAGCGGAAATGTCGCGGCAGAAGTAGCACCCGCGCGTGATGTCGGCGACGAACGGCGCAATTTCCGCGCCCGTTGGCTTTACGATGTCGGCGGCGGCAAACACGCCTTCGGGCAGGGTTGCCGCGGGCGTTTGCGCTGCGGAGTTGACCGCGCCTACGAGGCACGCCTTGCCGAGGTTGCGCGCACGCAGGAGCTTTAAAATTTGGAAAAGTTTGGAGGAGTCGTCAACTGCCACGGCGTCTATTGCCGAACCGAGCATTGTCTCGAACGCGGCCGTCCATTCGGGCGCTATTTCCACATTTTGGCTTATTATTTTTACCGCCTGCGGCTCTATGAGTTCTGAAAGCGAGCCGCGCAGGATTGCCTTGACGCCCTCCGAGAAGCCCTCCATTCGCGACTGGAGGTCGTTTAAAATGCTAAGCCTTGCGCTCTTTGACGCCAGCTGTCTGTCGAGGTTCTGAATTTCGATTTGACGGTTGCGGTACTGTGTGCGCAGCTCGTCGGAGCGCTGTTTGGCGCGCGTCGTATCCGCGTCGGCTTCGGCGAGACGCTCGTTGGAATTTTCAAACGCCTCCTCCAGTTCCGAAAGGCGGCGTTCGAGGGCGGCGTTTTCCTCTTTGAGCTGGAAAACGGCGTCGCTCATTGCGCCGTGGCGGACTTGGTACGACTTCAAATCGACTTCAAGCGTCGTGCAGTTCGAGCGAAGGCGCGCCACGGAGCTTTCAAGCATGAGGGCGTCGCGGCGGGCGTTTGAAAGGGATTCTTCGGCAGCCTTGAGCTGCGCCTCAATTTCGGCGAGTTCCGCGCTTTGGTTTTTGAAAATTTCGTCGTCTTCGGAGACGAGGTTGAGCTGCATTTGCTTTACCTCGGCGTCGCCCTTTGCCTTGCCTGCCAAAATTTCCGACTGCTCGCGCAAAGACCCTATTTCTTTTGAAATTTGTTCGGCTCTGTCCGCCAAGTCCTTTTTGCGCACTGCGGCAAATTCGGAATTGTGCTGCGCCTGCTCCTTTTGTGAGCGGATTTCCGCAGCCGCCTGCCGCATTCGCTCAAGCTGTTCCTGTAATTGCGAGCGTTCGGCGCGCAGGCGCGCCAAGTTTTCCTCTCCCGCGGCGAGTTTCTGCGAAATTTCGGCGAGAGAATCCGAAGCCTCTTTGAGCAATGCGGCGTCGGCGGCGTGGTCTTTTGTCAAGTCCGTGTAGGTTTTGGCGTTTATTGCCAAGTCGAGGTGGCGCAGTCTAAACGAAAGGCGCTTGTAGCGCAGGGCTTTGCTCGCCTGCCTTTTAAGCGATTCTATTTGGCGGAAAAGCTCCTCGAGGCGGTCGGTGGCGCGGGCGAGGTTTTGCTCTACGAGCGCGAGTTTGTTGAGCGCTTCGCGGCGCTGCGTCTTGTATTTTGTAATGCCCGCCGCCTCTTCGAAAATCGAGCGGCGCTCGCCGGGGTTGGAGGAGAGAATCTGGTCTATCTGCCCCTGCACCATAAACGAGTACGAGACGCGCCCGATACCCGTGTCCATAAAGAGCTTCTGAATGTTTTTCAGTCGGGAGAGTTTGCCGTTGATAAAATAGTCGCTGCCGCCGTCGCGTGAGGCGCGGCGCGTGATTTCGACTTCGTGGAACGAAGTGCCCAGCTGGTCTTCGCATTCGGAAAACAACAGCGAGACTTCGCAGAGCTGGAGGGGTTTGCGCGTTTCCGTACCCTGAAAGATAACG
>DAVZIV010000360.1:0-1695 GCA_052273125.1 Candidatus Merdousia sp.
GGCGGCTGCCTTTTGGGCGGCGGCTTGTGCCTGCGCGTATTTTGCGGCTTCAGCCTCCTTGTTCGAATAGTCGAACATAAAGTAGAACGACGCCGCCAACAGTAGAATTCCTATTATAGTATTCTTTTTGTCCATTGGAAATTCTTTTAAAATTAAAGGTCTATGGTTTATCGAAATCTTTAAATTCGTCAACTCTGTTTTGCGAAAACAGCCCCCTGAACGTAAATTTTTTGGGCGGATAGTCGAGACCGCCGTCAAAGAGCGGATTGCACCGCAATATTCGGCATGCGCCCATTAGCGTCCCCTTTAAAACGCCGTGGCGGAGAATGCACAGGCGCGCGTATTCCGAGCACGTCGGGAAAAACCTACAACCGCCGCCAAGCAAAGACAGCATCGGCGAGACGAAAACTTGGTATGCGCGAATCGGCAGAACGCACGCTTTGCGCAGGAACATTTGCGCGCCTTTGAAAAGGCGCATTGGGGCATGTCGCGCCGATTGGGTATTTTCGGCGTTTGTTGCCGTGCGAGCCGTCGGCGAATCAGATTTTTCCCTGCGCTCCATCGCCCGAAAGCAAAGTTTTTGCGGCGGCGGCAAACTTCTTTTCCAAAGTTGCGTAGTCGAACCGCGCGTACCCCTTGCGCACAAATACCAGAATATCGGCATTTGCGGCAAAATCGGGGGAAAGCTTTCTAAAAATCGCCCTGAAACGCCGCCGCGCCAAGTTCCGCTCCACGGCGCAACCGACGCGTCTGCTTGTTATGACCGCCAACCGCGAGCGTATCAGTGTGTTCGGATACAAATAAAATACGAAGGCCGAACAGTCAACCTTCGCAGAATTCTTTTTTAGAAATTCAAAATCCCTCGCAAGACGCACTCTGCTATCTTTACCGAAGCGCATTTGCGGGAAATCCCCGTTTATTTCGTTACGAGGCGCTTGCGGCCTTTTTGTCTGCGGGCGTTGATTACCGAACGGCCGCCGGGGGTCTTCATTCTTGCGCGCCAACCGCAGCGGCGTGCACGTTTAAGCTTGGAAGGATTGTATGTCGGATTCATTGTAGTTTCTCTCTTTTGTGAACAAATTGTTAATAAAGCTTCGTCATTGAAAGTAAATGCGCGGGTTTGTCAAACAGAATTTTTTACTTTTTGATTCTTCGGCAAAACGACGGGGGTCGTCGTGGGGGTGGGGAATCGTCCGCGCCGCGGGGTGTCGGGGCGGTTTAGCCGAAGACAAGCGTTATTGCCGCCGCCGAAAACAATGCGCAGGTGATTAGCACAAGCGCGCCCGCCGCGCCTTGGCGCTGGCTGCGCTCGAGGCATTTCGCCGTGCCTATAACGTGGCTTGTCGCGCCCATGGAAAGTCCCACGGAAACGTCGTCTTTGATTCCCAAAAGAGCGAGTTCCGTGTGCCCGAAAACCACGCCGCAGATTCCCATAAAGCACACGGCAAATACGGCAATTTCAGGAAGTCCTGCGGTCATATTGGCAATTTCTATGGCGACGGGCGTAGTAACGCATTTGGGCAGCAGCGATTTTGCAAGAGCATCGTCCATTTTGAAAAATTTTGTAAACAGCCACATTGAAGAAACGCTGGCAATGCAGGAGACCACCGTAGCCGCGGCGACTTCGGGCAGGCTCTTTAATATTTCGCGCCTGTTTTTATATAGCGGCACGGCAAGCGACACCGTCGCCGGGTA
>DAVZIV010000361.1:0-1688 GCA_052273125.1 Candidatus Merdousia sp.
AAAAGGGCAACTTTCGTTGCCCTTTATTCTTGAAGTAAAAACTTAAATTTTCTCACTGTCAAAGTGGCGCTTATTTTGCGGGAGCAAAATCGCCGCGCCACAGAATCAAAACCCGCCGAGCGGGCGCGGCGTCGCACGTTTTAATTAGTGGAAGAGGCGGCGTCGGGCTATTTCGTTAAAGCCCATAAAAATGTCGCCGCGATTGACTATACCGTAGAATTTTCCGTTTGAATCGACGATGGGCAGAGTATCGAAATCCTCGTTTTCGGCAAAGAGTTTTACGCCGTCAATCAGATTCATATCGGGACTCAAAACGGGAATGTCTGTGCGAATAATGTCGTCGGCAATCACGCGCGAGGAAAGAAAATCGGACTTGATAAAATTGAATACGTCGCCCTGCAAAATGCTGCCCAAATACTTGTTGCTGCGGCTCACAACATAAACGGCAAATTCGGGATTTTTGATGAAAATTCTGGCAATGTCCCTAAAGAGGGTCGTGGCGTAAACGGTGTCTGAACTCTTTCTGAAGATGTCGCGTATGCGCACGTCTTTTACGGGGCGGTTGAACGCCGATTTCAAGCCCGCACCGGTATCGGCGTCATACATCGACTTTGTGGAAAATATCTTCGATACGCCGTAGGAGACAAGCACGCCGATAATCATCGGGAAAATCATCTTGCCCGCCATTGTAAATTCTACAACAAGCATAAGCGACGTCAGCGGCGCGGCGGCGGCAGTGGTAAAAAACGCGGCCATTCCCAGAAGCGAAAAGCCTATTATTTCGTCCTGCGAAAGCGAAACACCGCAGGCAATTAAAACGTGGGCGAAAAGAAACCCCGAAACGCCGCCTACCGTGAGACTGGGCGTCAAAACACCGCCGACAGCTCCCATTGCAAAAAACAGCCCGACGGAAAGAACCTTCAGCAAGAACAGCAGCGAAACCGTCTCTGCCGAAAAATTCATTGAAACCGTGCCGCGAATGATGTGCGCGCCGTTGCCTGCAATTTCGGGAAACCAAATGGTTATAAGCCCTACCGCCAATCCCGCCAAGGCCAACCGCGCCGGCAGAAAATTCTGATTTTTGTTGAGGAGCTTTCTCGAACGCGCAAGTAGCCCGAGCCAGCACTTCGCCAAAAGCGACGCCCCCACGCCCAGCAAAACCGCCGCCGCGGCAGTCGAAAAGCCCGAGCTTAAATACGCGTGGGACATTTCGTACAACGGCGCCGACGAACCGAAAAGCGTAAGCGTAAGATAGCTTGTGCAGCTTGAAACCAACAACGGCGCAAGCAAATCTATTGACATCGCCCCGACTACGATTTCGCAAACGAAAAGCCCGCCCGAAAGCGGGGTGTGGAAAACCGCCGACATCGCTCCGCTGGCGGCACAGGCAATAAACAGGCGCAGACGCGGCGTTGAAAGCTTTATGCGCCTGCCTAATATAGAGGCAAACACGGTGACGGTCTGCACAAGCGGACCTTCCCTACCAATAGACGCGCCCGAGCCTATGGTTACAATCGCCGCCAGACTTCGCAACAAATTCGAGCGCGCGGGAATGTAGCCGTTGCCGATGGATACGGCTTCCATGTACGGCGTGGCACGTTCGCGAACCTTTTTAGACGTGAAAAGCAAAATCACGCCCGCAAGCACGCCGCCCAAAACAAGCGACATTATCCTGCGCCACGGTGAGA
>DAVZIV010000362.1:0-1685 GCA_052273125.1 Candidatus Merdousia sp.
AGTGAGTTTTCGGTTGTTTCGAGCCGCTCGCAGGCGCTATCCGAAGAGATAAGGCGGATTCGCGCGGCGAAAATTTCCGCCGAAAACGTTTGCGCAAGCGTGAAGATGGACGCCGCCCGCGCCTGTGTGGAAATCCTCTGGGAGATGGTTTTCGACTATCTCTGTTCGTCTCCCGCGCTCGACACCTCCGAGATGGGAACGCTTTCAAGCGTGCTTCAGCGCCTTGTGTCTTCGCGCGTCCAGCTTGCAAATTCAGACGCAAAATTCGCAGATTCCTCAAGCGGCGGCTGCGGCGAAATCTTACCCGAAACCATCGAAAAAATAGAAACAGCTCTCAAACTTTTATGACCCAAAACGGTTTTTTTCTTCCATACCAAAAAAAGTGGATTCTTGATAATTCGCGCATTAAAATTATGGAAAAATCTCGGCAGATAGGAATGAGCTGGACAACCGCCTACAAGCTTGTCCGCGCCCACGTCTGCGCGCGCCGCCCGCGCGATTCGTGGGTCAGCTCGCGCGACGAGCTTCAGGCTAGGCTCTTCATAGAAGACTGCCGCAAATTCGCGGGAATTTTGAACGCGGCCGTCGGCGATGTCTGCGGCTGCCGCGCGGTTTCGGGCGGCGATTCGTCTTCGCTCGAGTTTGCCGACGGCTCTAAAATCTGGTCGCTTTCGTCGAACCCCGACGCTCAGGCGGGCAAGCGCGGCGACCGCGTTCTCGACGAATTCGCCCTCCACCCCGACCCCGAAAAACTCTACGCAATATCGCTGCCCGGAATAACTTGGGGCGGCAGTCTGGAGATTATTTCCACACACCGCGGCAGGGAGTGCTTTTTCAACAAGCTCGTCGAGGAGGTTCGCTACGGCGGCAATCCCAAAAACGTCTCGCTTCACAGGGTCAGTTTGCAGGACGCTCTTGAGCAGGGGTTGTTGTCGAAAATCAAGGCGGCGCTCCCGCCCGATTCGGAAATTTTGGATATGGACGAAGCCCGATATTTCGACTTTATAAAAAATTCCTGCGCCGACGAATCCGTATTTATGCAGGAATATATGTGCGTGCCCTCCGCCGAAGACGAGCGCTTTTTGCCCTTCGACGTAATCCGCCGCTGTGTCTATTCTCCCGATGTCCGAGATTGGCGCGCTATTTCCTCCAAGGCTAATCCGCTTTTTTTGGGCGTCGATATTGGCAGGACTTCAGACTTCACCGTGTTTTGGCTTCTCGAACTCTCCGGCGACGTTCTCTATACGCGCACCGTGGAGACGGTCAAAAACGCCCCGTTTGCCGAACAGGAGGCGCGCCTTCACGCCTATCTTGCCGACACGTCTTTGCGGCGCGTCTGCATAGACGCCACGGGCATAGGCAGGCAGTTTGCCGAGCGCGCCGTTTCGCGCTACGGTTCTTCGCGGGTTGTCGAAGTCAATTTTACGCAGTACACAAAGGAGGCGATGGCGTATCCGCTCAAGAATCGTTTCGAGCAGGCTCTTTTGCGCATTCCCGACGATTCCGAAATCATTGCCGACCTTCACAAAGTTTGCCGCTCGTTTTCCTCGGGCGGGGCAAAATTCTACTCCCCGCGCGACTCGGGAGGGCACTCCGACCGATTTTGGGCTTTGGCTCTGGCGGTTTCCGCCCATTCCCGCGGTGCAAACTCAGCTCTTCCCCCATCGTCCTAACCCCATCCTATT
>DAVZIV010000363.1:0-1682 GCA_052273125.1 Candidatus Merdousia sp.
AAGCTGTTTTTTGAGAGGGGAAGGCATATTTTGCGAATGCAAATGCCGTAAGGGGCTTGCTCCTTCAATCGAAACCCGCCGAGCGGGTTCACTGATAAAGCAGGGCGAGTATTTGCGGAGCAAATGTCCTGCGCCAAAAGAAAAAAATCCGTTGAGAGAAAAGAAAAAAGCTTTTCTTTTTTTTATGAAGTGTAAAACTTATCGGCGCTTTCTTTTATTATAGGAAGCGAAAATCTTATATTCAAAATTATGAAACAAAGAATTGCCGCTATGGGCGCACTGTTATGCGCTTATACCACAATGTTTGCGTCGGGTTTCCAGACTCTGGAGCAGGGCGCTTCCAACTTGGGAACCGCTACGGCGGGTGCCACTGTAAACGCCAACGGCGACGCTACCGCCGCTTTTTGGAATCCGTCGGCGGGTTTTGCCTCGGGTCTGAAAATTGGCGAAACGAAGGTTGATGTCGGTGTCGATATCATCTTGTCGAAATTCGACTTCAATGCGACGCGTGTCGTTTCTACGATAGACCCGTCTCTGACTGGCAGAACAGGGAAGAGCGGCGATGCAGGTTGCGTTAGTGCCGTGCCGAATTTGTACATATTGCACAGGCTTTCGGAAGATTTTATGCTTTCGTTCTCCCTTTCTGCGCCATATGCGTTAGAAACAGACTATGACGCGAACTGGGTGGGGCGTCAGACAGCCCTTAACAGCAATCTCACGACGTTTGATTTCAATCCGAGTCTTGCCTACAAAATCAACGAATACATTACAATCAACGGTGGTATTTCCGCGCAGTGGTTGCACGCGAATCTTTCATCAATGCCCTTTTCAGGTATCGAAGCTTGCGTGACTGGGCAAAGTTTTGGTATTGGCGGCAACGCAGGTTTTACAATCAACTATGCCGAAGACGGAAGAGTGGGCTTTCAGTGGCGCAGCGAAGTTTTTCACGACATTGCGGGTAATAACCATATGAATGGCATTCCTACGGACAGAATCGGATGCGACCTCAATTTGCCCCATTCTTTCACTGTAGGCTGGTATCAGCGTCTGCGCGGTGATTTGAAGAAATTTGCTGTGATGGCGGATTACTCCTATACTCTTTGGTCGAGTTTTGACAGACTTTACATTTACAAGAAATCAGGCGGCTATATAACGAATCAGGAAGAAGCGTGGCGTAATACTTCGCGCATTGCAGCTGGCGTGCACTTTTTCCCGCTCGACAATGACGACCTCGTTATTCGTCTTGGTTCTGCTTGGGACCAAACGCCCATTACCGACCCCGAACACCGCTATTCGCGTATTCCTTGCACGGACAGAATTTGGTTCTCGGGCGGCGTAGGCTACAAGTACGGCAATTTCAACATAGATTTGGCGTACACGTTCATCTACTTCTACCAACAGCCCGAAATGAACGATATGTTTGCATACCCCGGTGTAGGCTACACAGACATCGACGGCTACTTCTCGGGTCGCGCCCATGTTATAGCCCTCCAAGTCGGCTACAAATTCTAAAAACGCGCGGGGTCGCGCCCGCTCGGCGGGCTTCGATTCTGTGGCGCGGGCGCAGGTGCGCTTCCATCTTGTGGCGCGGCTAAATAGCTCCCGCTATTTATTCGCCGCTTTCTCAGTGAGAAAAGTTAGGTTTTTATATCAAGAATAAAGGGCAACGAAAGTTGCCCTTT
>DAVZIV010000364.1:0-1681 GCA_052273125.1 Candidatus Merdousia sp.
ACCGTAAAAAGCCCGTCGTTTAACGTCTGCTGCTTTTACGACATTCCCGACGGCGGGAAACTCGTTCACATAGACGCGTACAGACTTTCCGAACCCAGCCAGTTCGACGATTTGCTCATAGACGAAATTGCGCCGTCTCCGCGCATATTGTGCGTCGAGTGGGCGGAAAACGTCCGCGGCGCATTCGAGCCCGATTATATTTTGGATTTTGACATTCGGAACGGCGTTCACGCAATAAAAATGCGTTAGACGCGCAGACAAAGCGCGGGATTTCAAGCGCGCCGACTGTAAATTATAACGCGTTCCGATCGGCGACATGCAATACATAAGTGTTTTGCTAAAGTATTCAATTTCCCTTATTTTACCTTCGCCCATTTTCGGGGAATTTCCGCATTAAAAAATGTGCGTTTAGCTCGGTTTGACGTAAAATTTTTTTGTCACACTATTTTTAGGTGAATCTGTTGAAAAATTTGGGCGGGACTTGTAAATTTTTGGGCTTTTGAATCCCGTTTTTTGGGTTTTTAGTATTCTAAATGTGGGATTTTTTTGTTTTCATTTAGAAAAAAGCCGACAATTTGAAAGATTTTTCTTGAAACTTTTTATATTGTGTTGTTCTATCGGTAAAAATTTTCCCGAGTTCGGGCTTGTTCTTTGTAAAAATACGCGTTTTTTGCACCGGATTTAGGCGGTAGAAATTGCCGAATTTCCAGTTGTGGAGCGCGGAATTGTCAATACTAAACTAAAACACTAATGAATTTCTCTAAAGATACGCCGTATTCAAAAATCGAGCAGATGGTGAGGGAAACGGTATACAAGAAGATGAATCTTCCCGTTCCCGCGCCCAAAATCGGCCCGAATCCTTTGGTTGTCAACATAAGCGCGCGCCACGTGCACCTCACTCAGGAGGCTGTAGAGGCGCTATTCGGCAAGGGCTACAAGCTTTCGGTGCATAAATGGCTGTATCAGGAGGGCTTTTTTGCCGCAAAGGAATCGGTCACGCTAATCGGGCCGCGCAGCAGAATAATATCGAATTTGAGAATACTCGGCCCCTGCCGCGACTACAATCAGGTTGAGCTTGCCCTCACCGACGCCCGCGCCCTCGGTTTCGACGTGCCGCTGCGCCAGAGCGGCGATGTAAGGGGGACTCCGGGCTGTATGCTTATGGGCCCCGCCGGATTTTTCGAGATGGACTGCGGCGTAATCCGCGCCGCGCGCCACGTGCATATGAGCCCCGCCGACGCCGAATTTTACGGCGTCAAAGACAAGGAGTTTATGAACCTCAAAGTTTACGGCGAAAACTCCATAATTTTTGAAAACCTCCTCTGCCGCATCGGCAAGAAACTGCGCCTCGAGGTGCATTTGGACACCGACGAGGGCAACGCCTGCAACATAGGCCCCAACACGCTTTGCGAGCTTGTGAAGTAGAATTTCAATCAACAAATAAAAACGCAATAATTAAGAAAGGTAATAAATATGAGTCAGTCATTAGGAATGATAGAAACGCGCGGCTTTACGGGCTGCGTCGAAGCTACGGACGCGATGGTCAAGGCCGCCGACGTCGAATTGGTCAAGCAGGTGCAGATTGGCAGCGGCTACATAACTGTTGTAGTTCGCGGCGATGTCGGCAGCGTAAAGGCCGCCGTTGAAGCGGGCAAGGAAGCGGCAAAGTCCGTCGGCGAAT
>DAVZIV010000365.1:0-1672 GCA_052273125.1 Candidatus Merdousia sp.
GCTCTTCGTGAAGGGCTTTGGCTACTGCGTTTCCGTCTATAATTTCGCTCATACGTTTTCCTTTAAATACAGTTTTGCCCGAAATTCGGGCGCGCGGAAGTTTCGAAAAATCCGCGCCCGTCCTTAACGAAACGCGCCCCGAACTCTGCGGGGCGCATTTGAATTGTTAGATTTGGTAGCGCGTGAAGCGCTTTACTTCAATCTTTTCGCCGATGGTGGCAATCTTGCTCTTGATGAGCTGGCCGACCGTCATGGAATCGTCCTTGACAAAGGGCTGTTCCAGCAATGCGATGCCAGAAACGAACTTTTCGAGCTTGCCGTTGACAATCTTTTCCTTGATGGCTTCGGGCTTCTTGTCGCCTTCCAGCTGCGCCATTGCAATTTCGCGTTCCTTTGCCAGCAAGTCTGCGGGAACTTCCTCTTTGGAAATGCAGACGGGTGCGGCTGCTGCGATGTGCATGCAGAGGTCTTTTACGAATGCTTTGAAATCGTCGTTCTTGGCGACAAAGTCGGATTCGCAGGCAACTTCAATGAGCACGCCGACCTTGTTGTTGGAGTGGATGTAGGCGGCAACCAAACCCTGCGAGGCCGTTCTGGAGGCCTTCTTGTCCGCCAATGCCGAACCGTGCTTGCGGAGAATTTCAACCGCTTTTTCTTCGTCGCCGTCGGCTTCGACAAGCGCTTTTTTGCAGTCCATCATACCCGCGCCCGTACGCGTACGGAGGGCGTTTACCATCTTTGCGTTGATTTCCATTTTTTAATTTTCCTTTCGGGATTCGGTTGAATTAGGCGTTTACCTTTGCGTCCTTGACGACGTTTCTGCGGCTGAGCCCGTTCTGCAAAGCCTCCACGATAACTTCCGTTATCAGGCGAATGCTCTTTACGGCGTCGTCATTGGCGGGAATCGGGTAGTCTACCAACGTCGGGTCGGAATTCGTATCGACAATGGCGACAACGGGGATACCCAACTTGCGGCATTCCGCAACGGCGATTTCCTCGTTCTTGATGTCTACGATGAACGCCGCGCCGGGAAGCTTGGAGATATTTTTGATGCCTTCAAAATTCTTGTCCATTCTGCCCTTTTCCCTGCGGATAGCGGCGGCTTCCTTTGCGTAGAGCTTGTCGAGGCGGCCGTCTTCCTCCATAGCCGTGAACTTTTTGTACTTCTTCAGGCTTGTGAGAATGGTTTCAAAGTTTGTGAGCGTGCCTCCGAGCCAGCGGTTTACGCAATAGGGCATAGAGCACATATTGGCGGCTTCTCTGAGGATTTCCTGCGCCTGACGCTTTGTGCCGATAAACATAACGTCTTTGCCTTCGGCAACGATGTTTTCGATGAAGGCTGCGGCCTTTTCGAGCTGTGCGTATGTTTTTTCGAGGTCGATAATCGAAACGCCCGAACGGTGGTCGTATACATAGGGCTTCGATTTCGGGTTCCAACGGCGTGTCTGGTGTCCGAAATGCACACCGGCGTCCAACAGGTCTTTTACTGTAATATTCATGGTATTATAGCTCCGTATTTGCTTTCGCAAACCTTGGATTTCTTTTCTATTTTTTGAGGTTTTGTTTATTGTTTTTTGCGATGTTTACCGAATGCAAACATCAATAAAAGAGTGCATTCAACTCCATCTCTCCCCCCAATGCAAGCAAAAAAAACGCGCCCGCTCGGCGGGTT
>DAVZIV010000366.1:0-1665 GCA_052273125.1 Candidatus Merdousia sp.
TCTTACCTCTTGCACAGGGTATGCTGACGGAGCCGTCGGGAATGTCGTAAAAGCAGCAGACGTTAAACGACGGGCTTTTTACGGTCTGGGTTATGCCGAGGAATTTCGCCAAAGCTTTTACAAACGTAGTCTTGCCCGTGCCCAAATCGCCGTTGAGGGCTACGGAAAAATCGCGCCCGTTTGCAGAGAGCAAAAACTGTTTTGCCCAATGCGCCGTATCGGCGAGCGACGCGCACTTTACGCCGTTTTTCAACTGTTGAAAATTATCCATCTAAATATAAAAAAAGCGCATCAACGTCAAAATTGATACGCCCTTTAAACTGTATGTCAATTAAAGTTTGGAGCAAAAGCGCGCCATTCTTTCAAGCCCCTTTTCAATGACGGAATCCGCCACGGCGTAGCTAAAGCGGATATTCGGCTCGGAGCCGAACGCCACACCGGGAACCACCGCCACAAGCTCGCTTTCAAGCAACTTTGAGCAGAAATCCGAACTTGAAAGCCCGAAAGAGGAGATATTCGGGAAAAGGTAGAATGCGCCTTTTGCCCTGCGGCAGGCAATGCCCTTTATGTTGTTGAGACCTTCCCACAACATCAATCTGCGCTTGTCGAAAACCTCGAGCATTGCCGCCAGCGATTCCTTCGCCAATTCGGGGTTCTGCAACGCCGCCAGCGCGCCGAACTGCGCAAACGTCGTCGCATTCGATGTCGTTTGGCTCTGCAAATTCATAACCGCCTTGGCGATGTCCGCGGGGGCTGTTAGTGTGCCCAAGCGCCAACCCGTCATAGAATATGCCTTGCTGAAGCCAGAAACCATAATGGTGCGGTTCTGCGCCTCCGCAGAGAGGCTCGCGGGGCTGACGGCAACTTCTCCGTCGTATGTCAGGAACGAATAAATTTCGTCCGACATCACCAAAATATCGTGCTTGATGACAACTTTCATCAGCGCCTCAAGTTCCTCCTTCGAGTAAACCGTACCCGTGGGGTTCGAGGGCGAATTGAGAATCAAAAGCTTTGTCTTGGGCGTGATTGCCGCTTCGAGCTGCTGCGGAGTGATTTTGAAATCGGTTGCGTCGGTCGCCGAAACAAAAACGGGAACGCCGCCTGCAAGCTTTGCCATTTCGGGATAGCTCACCCAGTAGGGCGCGGGAATTATGACTTCGTCGCCGGGGGAGACAACCGCCTTGATTCCGAGATAGCAGCTGAACTTTCCGCCGGGGGAAACAATTATGTTTGCCGGCGATATATCCTTGAGCCCCTTGCGGTTTGTGTAAAGGTCTGCAAGGGCTTCGCGCAAGGCGGGCAAGCCGGCGCTTGCAATATATTTTGTCTTACCTTCCGATATGGCCTTTCGGCACGCCTCTTTGATGAATTCGGGGGTATCGAAATCGGGTTCGCCCGCGCCGAAACCGCAGACATCTTTGCCCTCCGCCTTCAGCTTCTTCGCCTTAGAGTCCACAATAAGAGTGGGAGATTCGGAAATATTGTTTGCCCAAGTTGATAATCTATTGCTCATTTTTTGGAAAATTCGCGCCAAATACAAATGTATGACGTTATTTATTCAACATTTTTCAACAAAGATTCTTCATTTATTACATTTTTGTACTTTTTTTTCTTTTGGCGCGTGGCATTTGCTCCGCAAATAATTGCCACGCTTTGACAGTGAAT
>DAVZIV010000367.1:0-1664 GCA_052273125.1 Candidatus Merdousia sp.
ATATCCGGCTCAAGCGATATGGTGAGTCTATATTGAACACCGGGGCGCATTACCATCGCCCTGTCGCGGGCATAAACCTGCAGGTAGTGGATTTTTCCCCAGTAGGAGCGATATTGCGGGTCTTCGGAAACAACCTCGGTATCGAGCCAGTTGGCTTGGAAATCGTCCTTTTCAATGCCTACACCCTGACCGCCCTGACCGATCGCATAAGTCATCGGAACGTGGAAATCCGAATGCGGCGCGCCGATTGCCACAACCAAACGGAAATTGTCGAGCGTTATTTGATTCTGAACGGAATAAATGAAATCGCCCGTGAGCTTCTTGCCGCTGAAATTCCACGATACCTTGCAAGAGCCGAGACCCTTTACAATTTTGCCGTCTTTTGTGATGAGTTCGGGCTGCTCGTAGCGGAAGAAGAAAGAATTTCTAAAGCCCATACCCGTTGTGCAGCGCTTGCCGTAATAGGAGGGCGTTGTGATGTGCTCGCCGAACGTGAGCTCGGGAACGAGAATCGGCAAATATTTGTCGGCAGGCCAGTCGAAAATTCCGGGAATGTGGGGGAACGCCAAAGATGAGGACGTGTCGGCGTCTTTGGGGGCGACGAGCGGCAGACAGACGTGCATAGCCGTTTCCGCATTTTTGTAAATGAAAACGCCCTGTTCCTTTCTGTTGGAACTGTCGAAGGAAATGTACTTGCTGACGTTCTTTTCGGGCACGGGATCCGACTGCATGTTACGCCCGATTGTCTTCGCCAAACGCGCCCACTGGCAGAGGTAGCGCGCGGCGTCGAAGTTCGCCATGCGCGTCGTGCACGAGTTTTCGCAGGTGCGCTGGGCGTCTTTGATTACGAGATAGCCGTTCTCCTGATCGAGATACGTCATGAAGAAGAACTGGAAAAGCCTGCGCAAAACGTCCATGTACTCGGGCATTTTTTCTTCGGGAATCCAGTTGTCGCGCATCGATTGCAGAATCATCGAGATGCAGTGCATCTGCCCGTATGCGCCTATTCTCCTGCCGTACGCCCAGCCGAGACCGTCGGAGCGAACCATGTCGGGGAGCAGGCGCAGATACTTTTCGGCGAAGGTGCGCAGACTGGGAATTTTACGGTCGCGCAAGTGCATATTGGCGTGCAGCTGGAGCGACTGTCTTACGAACACGAACGCCGAGATTCCGAAGATGTCGAACACGCCGTCGAGTGCGCCGTCCGCAGTGGGTTTGTCGTCGAAATAGTTGCCGCTTGAAGTCTGCTGAATGCGCTCGAGGAAGCGGTCAATCAACTTGCCCGTTTCGTCCTTTTTGCTGAGCCCCATGCTGAAGCGCGCGACCGCCTTGGCGATGTTGAATACCTGAAAAAAGTCGTCGTAATCGGTGCGCGAGAGCAGGCGGCGTTCGAGGTTTTTGCGCGTTTCTTCGGAAAGCTTGTCCCAAACCGAGTTTCTGTCTTTCGACGGGCCGAAGGCAAGCAACCCAAGCGACAAATACGCAAGACCGTCTTCGGTGTATTCGTTGTTGTCGTTGGACTGCGCCATAATGCACTTTGAAACGGCGTCGACAATGTCCGTGCCCTCGAGCGACGTAGACCCCGTGGCTCTGTAATATTCGCCCAGCGCCATCGCGGCGTGTCCGGGTTCGCAAGCCAAAGACGATTCGCCCTCAAAGGGGGT
>DAVZIV010000368.1:0-1657 GCA_052273125.1 Candidatus Merdousia sp.
CACTTCGCCCGAATCTATAACCACCGTGCCCTTGCCCTTGACTCGGCAGACAATGCCCCTGTTTTCGAGGTAAGAGAGCGCCTTGCGAGCCGTCGTGTTGCTGACGCCGTATCGGGCAATGATGTCGTTTTCCGACGGCACTTTTTCTCCGACCTTTATTTCACCTCGCGCGACAAGTTTTGCAATGTCGTCGGCAATGGAGGAATATTTGGCTTGATTTTTATACATAGGCAACGTTTCCGGAGAAATGAGAACGCAATGCGGCAAATTCTTCAAGCAATAAATGCAAAGCCCCCCGCGGTCCGCGGAGCAGCGGGGGCGCGAAAATGCGGCAATCCGGTTAGTCTTCGGGGGAAATGTCGCAGCCGAATTTCAACCCCGTCAATTCCCTGACGAGCGGGTCTTCGCCGAAATACTTTTCGATTTTCTTCAAATCCCAAGTTTTGAAATTTACGTCGATGTTTGCAACTTTCGCCCCGTTGAGTTGTGTCTGTTTCTTTATCTTTCCGCAATTATAGAACCTGTTGCCCTCTACGATATTTTTTTGGTCGCGGGTCATAATATCGGCGGCGGCCGGATATTTTTTGATTATGGTTGCCACGCCTTCCCTGCCGAATATTGTGCGCGATTCCCTTTCCAAGCCCGCAAGAATGTCTTTATTCTTGCGCATAAACTCCATTATCGGCGACTTGCAGTCCACAAAAACGTTGTCTGTTATAACGTTGTCGAACCCCTTGTTCATATTTATTGCGTTACCCGAGCAGCCAGCCTTGCAGAATATGTTGCGGCGGAGCGTAACGCCGCTGAGGCAGTCGTCGAGATAGACGCCGTGAATGTGCACAGTGGCGTCGGGATTGATGTAGTAGACGAAGTTTTCCTCAAAGACGTTGCCGCGCTGGTAGACATTGCGCCCCGAATACACCGCTCCCATATCCATTCCGTGGCGGCAGACATCGTAGATGTAGTTTCGGCGCATTGTGATTTCGCAGCCGTTGAAGAAAAGCGCGCCGTGGTCGTTGGCGGTTATCGTGTTGTTTTCGGCTGTCGCCCCGCAACCCGTAAGCCAAATTGCCGGCGAATACGTCTTGTTTATGCGCGATGTATTTTTGAAATAGCAGTTCTTCACCTTGTTTTTTGAGTGCGTAAGCGTACGTGCGTCGCCGCCGCAAAGGTACACGCCGCCGCAGCCGAGATTTTCAAAGGAGCAGTCTTTAACTTCGACGTTGCGGGTTTTCCCGTTTAGTTTGTAGTCGTTGTCCGAAACAAGGTCGTTCAAGTCGGAAAACGGTTTGAACCAAACCGAAGATTTCACGCCCTGCAGCCCCAAATTGAAGAATTTGCACTTTTTGATTTCGATGTCGAAAACGCAGCCGAGCTCCACGCCCATTGCGCGGGAATTGCAAAAAGTTATGCCCTGAATTTCCACGTCGGAAATATTGTCAAGCTTTATGAACGCCTCTCCCAGGAGCGAAACGTCAACGTTTTTGATTTTCGAGGCATCGCTTAGCATTATGAAGATTTTGCCGCGCTTGCGGTCTATTACATACTCGCCGTCGGCGTCGATTTCCTCGAGAATGTTGTAGGCGGCGTAGCCCCTGTGCATTACCGATGGAATTGCGGCGCGGTGGAGAACGCTCTTGTCCTTGATTTTATCGAA
>DAVZIV010000369.1:0-1643 GCA_052273125.1 Candidatus Merdousia sp.
CGCGACTACGGCGTGAAAGAAGCGAAAACCAAAACCGTCTACGGAAGGGGCGGTGCAGTCAAGACCGACGCCGTGACGGCGTTTCTTCCCTACAATATGCAGATGACGCCCGTCATAACCGTAGACGACCCTGTCGGCAATTCCCTCATAGAAATTAGAACAGACCACACATACTCGGCAAACGAAAAAAATCTCAGAGCCGAATATATCACAAAAAAGGGCAGGCAGACATACGAATCCCTCGGCTGGCTCAACGGCGAAAAGATAGAGCTTATTGTGCCCAGGGGTGTCAAAGTTGAAAAAGTGCAATACCGCGAAACGGGCTTCGATTGCGACCTCCTCGGCAAATTCTCCTGCGACGACGAGTACTTCAACATCTTTTGGCGCAAGGCAATGCGTACCCTATACGTCAATATGCGCGACACCTATTTTGACTGTCCCGAGCGCGAGCGAGCCCAGTGGATTGGCGATGCAGTGATTTTGATGGGGCAGAGCTTCTACAATTACTCCAAGTCGGCAAACTCGATAATGCGCAAATGTATTCGCGAAGTCTGCCTGTGGCAGAAGCCCGACGGCACCATTTACGGTCCGATTCCCGGAACGTACAAAGGGGAACTTCCGGGGCAAATGCTGGCGTTTGTGGGCAATTTCGGCCTGTGGAACTACTATATGAATACGGGCGATACCGACACAATTCGCTTTGCCTACCCGCGCGTCAAAAAGTATCTCGAAGCTTGGGGTTTCGATTCGGACGGGCTTCCAGAAAGAAGGGCGCAGTCGCTTTGGCTTTGGGGCGACTGGGGCGAAAATGTCGACAAGCGTATGGTTTACGCCGCACTCTACTACATAGCGCTTGATTCCACCGCAAAAATCGCCGACGCGCTCGGCAAGGGGGACGATTCCGCCGCGCTGCGCAATACTATGGAAAGCGTCAAGACTGCGTTCGACAAATTCTGGGACGGCAAGGCGTACCGTCACAAAGACTACAAACTAAAAACCGACGACCGCGTTCAGGCGCTCGCAGTTTTGGCGGGAATTGCCGACGAATCGAAGTATCCGGCAATAATAGAGTTTCTGCAAAACAACCGCCACGCAAGCCCGTATATGGAAAGATACGTTATGGAGGCGTATTTTAAATTGGGGCGCGGCGCCGACGGCGTGAAGCGCGTCAGGGAACGCTACGCCACCATGGTGAACAACAAAAACTGCACTACGCTTTACGAGGGCTGGGAAATCGGCACATACGGCGGCGGCTCGGTCAACCACGCTTGGAGCGGCGGCCCCATAACGGTAATTTCGCAGTACGTTTTGGGCGCGTATCCGCTCGAGCCCGCGTGGAAAGTCTTTAAAATAGAGCCCGACCCCGCAGGCTTCGGCAGGGCGTCGATGGAAATTCCCGCACCCATAGGGAAAATCAAAACGGCGTTTGTTTCGGGCGAGGACACTTTCGAGCTTTCGCTCACCGTGCCCGATAATTCAACGGCAGTTGTCAAGCTGCCCGTGAAAAAAGACGCGTCGATTTCCATAAACGCCTCTTCGGACGTGGCAAAATTCGCGTCGAAAGAATATGCCGACGCCGAAAAACCGGTCTTCGAGCTTCCCGCGGGCGAATACAAAATCAGGGCTATCTTGAAATAGGGGGC
>DAVZIV010000370.1:0-1636 GCA_052273125.1 Candidatus Merdousia sp.
GTGAGTATCACAGAACCTTCAATTTCAGAATACCCAAAACTTCTGAACAGTTTGAGATAAAAAACATAAGCAACAGAACCAGCATTGTGTATGGTTAAAACGCGCGAGGGCGCGTTTTAACAACGAAGTCGGAGAGCATCTCAGATGTCAGGGCGTCTGCCTCTTCGATGGTGTCGCCGCGCGCCAACAAAACAGCCATGCGCCTGTGTCCGCGAACTTCGGGCTTGCCGAAAATGCGCATATCGGTCTTCGGGCGCGACAAAACTTTGTCTATGTTGCAATAGGTTAGTTCGTCGGAATCGCCGTCAACGACAACCGCGCGACTTGCCGCAGGCGAATATTGCAGAATTTCGGGAATGGGAATTCCCAAAATTGCCCTCGCGTGAAGGGCAAATTCGGAAAGATTCTGGGAAATCATAGTCACCATACCGGTGTCGTGCGGGCGCGGAGAAACCTCGCTGAAGAGAACGTCGTCGCCCTTGACGAACATCTCGACGCCGAAAAGGCCGTAGCCGCCGAGAGCGTCGGTTATGAGCTTTGCATATTCCTTTGCGCGCTCGAGCGCCTTTGCGCTCATGGGCTGGGGCTGCCAGCTTCTGCGATAGTCGCCGTCAACCTGCTCGTGCCCGATTGGCTGACAGAATGAAGTGCCGCCGCTGTGGCGAACGGTAAGCAGCGTTATTTCGTAGTCGAAATCGACAAAGCCCTCTACAATCACCTTGCCGCCGCCCGCGCGCCCTCCCGATTGGGAATAATCCCAAGCATGGGGAATGTCGGCGGCGGATTTGAGAACGCTCTGCCCGTGCCCCGACGAGCTCATAACGGGCTTGACGACACACGGAAAGCCGATTTTTGCAACGGCGGTCTCAAATTCCGCACGGGTGGAGGCAAACGCGTAGGAGGACGTCTTCATACCGAGCTTTTCGGCGGCGAGCGTCCTGATTCCCTCTCGGTTCATAGTGAAATTGACAGCCGCGGCAGTGGGGACAACCTTGAAGCCGCGCTTTTCAAGCTCCACCAGCTTTTCGGTGGCGATTGCCTCGACCTCGGGAATGATGTACGCGGGCTTTTCCTTGAGAACAATTTCCTCAAGCTTGGCGGCGTCGAGCATGGAGACGGCATAGCTGCGGTCGGCAATCTGCATTGCGGGGGCGTTTGCATACTTGTCCACGGCGACAACCTCCACTCCGAGACGCTTGAGCTCTATGGCAACCTCCTTGCCGAGTTCGCCGCTGCCAAGCAGCATTGCCTTTGTGGAATTCGATTTAAATACAGTGCCAATATTTGTCATAATCTATTTCTCCTTGATTAAATTTAATACCGCAGACGCGATGTCGCCGACCTCAGCATTTTCGACGGGAACGCCCCCCTGCGGCGGCGAATTGCGCGGGCGCACGACCGCCTTTGGCGCGTCGAAAACAAGACCGTTTCTGATGGGATTTGTCTGTCCGTAGACGGCAACGACGGGCACGCCGAGGGCGTTGGCGATGTGCGTAAGGCGGCAGTCGGTACCGACGGCAACAGTACATTCGCCAAGGCGCTCCATCATTTGCGCGTCAGTAAGTTTGCCTGCGTAGTTTTTTATCTCGGCATATTCCGCGCCAGAAGTAATTTCAAAGGCGGTACGGGCGTCGGG
>DAVZIV010000371.1:0-1624 GCA_052273125.1 Candidatus Merdousia sp.
TTTATACTGCGTTTTCAAATCTAATAATGGAACTTTCATATAAAACCTCTCCAATCTAATACCACTTCTTCTCAAATTTCAATTTTTTTCTTTTGGCGCAGGGGTATTTGCTCCGCAAATATCTGCCCTGCTTTGACAGTTTTTTCCCTTTGACGCGGCGGATTTTCACAAGGCGAAATATTTGATTTGTCAGTGAATATCATTAAGCTTTCCAAATGCGAATAGGCATATCTTGCGAATGCAAAATCCCGTAAAAAAAGGGGGGGTAAAAACTTCAATGGAAACTTGTGATAATCCCAAGTAAAGCGGCGGAGAATTTTCGCTTTGCGAAAATCCGCCGCGCCAAAAGATAAAAATGTTGAAGAAAGAGGCTAAATGATAAAGAATGCCGCAATATGAAAATAGGAGTAGGACAAATAGACACAACAGTCGGCGATTTTTCGGGCAATGTCGCAAAGGTATTGGCAGCCGCACAAAAGCTGGCGGAAGACGGCGCGGAATTTGCAATATTCCCCGAATGTGCCGTCTCGGGATACCCGTTAAAGGATTTGGTCTTCTACGAAAAATTCACGGCGCGCGCCCTCGAGGCGCTCGGTGAAATAGCCGCGCGCGCCCCGCTGCCCATGCTGGTCGGCGCGCCCAGAAGAAGCGGCGGCTGTGTGGGCAACTTCAATTCGGCATTCTGGATAGACGGCGGAAAATTCACCGCTGTTTGCAACAAACACCTGCTGCCCAATTACGGCGCGCTAAACGACGCCAGAAACTTCGACTCGGGCACGGAATACGGCAGAGTGGAATTTAATGGCAAGCGCATTGCAATTACAATCTGCGAGGATATCTGGACGCTCCCGTCAGTCTCCACCGCGCGGCGCTACGAGCTTTTCCCCAAGCCGCTCGAACACTTTGCAAATCTGGCAAACACGCCCGAAAAAATCGACCTGCTCGTAAACATTTCGGCAAGCGTGTTCTCCGACACCAACGACAACGTGCGCAAGCGCGGCGCAATGCTCTGCGAGGTTTCAAAGGCGGTCAACGCGCCGCTGGTGTGGTGCAACCTCGTCGGCGGGTGCGACGAAATAATTTTCGCCGGCGGCAGCTGCTATGTCGACGCGCAAAAGGGCGTGTCGAAAACGCTGCCCAAGTTCGCCGAATGCGCGCAAATAATAGACACCGACGCCGTGTCGGAATACGACGGCGACGCGTTCGACTTCGGCGGAATTGCCGACATTCACTCGGCGCTCGTGCTCGCCCTGCACGATTTCGTCAATAAAATCGGCGCAAAAAAAGTGCTCGTCGGCTTAAGCGGCGGAATAGATTCCGCCGTGGTGGCGGCGCTGGCGGTGGAAGCCCTCGGCGCGGAGCGCGTCATAGGCGTTTCAATGCCCTCGCGCATATCGAGCCAGCACAGCAAGGACGATGCCCGCATTCTCGCCGAAAATTTCGGAATGGAATTCCACACGGTCTCGATAGCCGGCACCGTGTCGGCGACGGAGGGCGCGCTTGCGGAACTCTTCAGGGGGCTCAAGCCCGACGTAGCGGAGGAAAACATACAGTCGCGCTCGCGCGGGCTGGTGCTGATGGCAATTTCAAACAAGTTCGGCGCTCCAGTGCTTACCACGGGCAA
>DAVZIV010000372.1:0-1622 GCA_052273125.1 Candidatus Merdousia sp.
CTTTACGAAGAGTTTTTGGCGAAGCTTTCCGCGGTGCTCGGGCGCGAGGTTTCGCACGGGGAATTCGGCGCGTATATGGAAGTCTCCCTTGTAAACGACGGGCCCGTTACCATCATTCTCGATTCCAAAAATAGGGATATTTAGATTTTTTTTTTGCCGCGGACTTCCAAACTTTTTAACATAGCCCCATGGAATTCAAAAGTTTTATTCGATGGGGATATTTCGTTGCCGCTTCGGCGTTTGTTTTGTCAATTTGCGCGGTCGGCGCTCATGCAAAAAATTTGACTGTGTTCAATATTGTTCCGCCGCTGGAGGGGTGCGAAAAATACCTTGCCGACGACATCGTGCGCATAAAAAAAGACAGGGTTGCCGACGTTTCGCTCGTGTTGTTTTCGCTCGTTCCAGAAGGCAATCCGCCCGTCGACAAGCTTGCGGTTCTGGAAAAGCGCTACAAAAAAATGGCCGAAGGCGTGGCGGGCAGGGCGGAGCTCGGCGTGCTGTTGCAGTCGACCATAGGGCACGGATATGTGTTAAAGAATCCCAACAATTTGGAACACGTTGTGTCTATCGGCACTCTGAGGGAAAATCCCTATAAATGCTGCCCGTTGGGTGAAAATGTCATTGCGTATATGCAGGATATTTGCAGGAGGGTTGCAAAACTCAAGCCGTCTCACATTATGATAGACGACGATTTCAGAATGTATACCGCTGGGAAAAAATCGGGCTGCCTGTGCAAGCTTCATCTGGCGGAAATCTCCAAACGTCTCGGCAGGGAAATTTCGGCAAAGGAGGCATCGGCGAGAATGCACGGCACTTCCGTCGAAGACCGTCGCATAGCCAAAATAATAGACGAGACAATAGCCGATTCCGTCTGCCGCCTCGCCGAAAAAATGCGCGAAGCAATAGACGAAGTCGATCCGACAATACGCGGCTCTGTGTGCGTCTGCATAGGCGACATCAGGTACGCAGCGCGCCTCGGAAAGGCTTTTGCCGGACGCGGATACAAACCGATTATCCGCATAAACAACGCCAGATACGCACATGCCAACACCACGCCGCGCAACTTTGCCGAAACTATGTACAAGACCATAACCCAGCTGCCGTATCTGTGCAAAGATGCCGACGTCATCGCCGAGACCGACACTCTGCCGCACAACCGCTACGGCACTTCCGCGCGCTCGCTGCACGCAAACTATTGCGGCTACATTCTCGACGGCTGCAAGGGGGCGAAACAGTGGATAACCCCGACTTCCGAATACCGCGCGGGGCTTAACGTGGCGTACAGGCGCATACTTTCCGAACACGCCGATTTTTACGAAGCTCTCGCAGAATGCGTGAAAAATTCCGCGGGCGCGGACGGTTTTGCAACCCCCTATCCCAAAGAGCCGTTTTACAATCTCAACCCGTTCCGCCCCGACGGCATAGCGGGCGTGAAACCGTGAGCGCAGACGCTTTGCTCAAACACAGGTATCCCCGCAAATTTCGCTCCCGCTGGCGAAAATCCGTCGATGGTGAACGCCGACGACCTGCGCTTTTATTCCGACGCCGAAGTCTTGAAAATGCTCGGCAGGGGGATTGGCGGTTGACGGGCGCGGCGCAACGGTGCTGTGTTCGCGCGGGTT
>DAVZIV010000373.1:0-1611 GCA_052273125.1 Candidatus Merdousia sp.
GCTCTACGGCTCAGTCTTTTCGATAGGCGCGCTCAAATACTTTTTTCAACGGGACTCGGGCGGGTTTTGTCGATACCGACGGCGTTCTCTACGGCGAAAAATTCGCGCCCGAAATTTCGGCGTTCGTTTCGGGAACGTCGTCCAAAATTCCCGCCGACACGAGCTTCGGCGCGTTCGCGCGCTCGGAGCGCACGCGGTCCGACGTGTTCTCGCAGATAGAAAAAGGCGGCGTTTGGATATGGCCGATTCTGTTTTTGGGCGCGCTTTCGGCTGCGGTGTTCGTGGCAAAACTTGTGCAGCTTTTGAGCATCGGCGTTTCGGCAAACCCCGCGGAATCCGCCGAGAATTTGAAATACCCGTTCTCGGCCGTCGCCGCGGCTGCCGACTACGACAAGTCCGAAAACGGCGACTCCGTCTACTTCGCGCTCTCGAGGGCAAATGCAAAAATGAAATCGTGGATTCCCGTGCTCAACATTGCCGCCACGGTCGCGCCCCTGCTCGGGCTGCTCGGCACGGTCAGCGGCATAATCAAGACTTTTGCGGATCTCTCTTCGGGCGGGGAGCGCCGAATAAGCGACGGCATTGCCGAGGCGCTCATCACCACCGAATACGGGCTTGTCGTGGCGATTCCCGCACTTGTGGCGGCGGCGCTGCTTTCGAGAATGGCGTCTGCAAGGTTTTCCGCGCTTAGGGATTTCGCGCGCAGGCGGGCAACCTGCGGAAATTGATTTTATGGGACGCACGGCAGAATCTTTAACGGAAATTTTCGCGTCCGCGCCGCTGCTGATGTCGGCACTGGCGGCGTCGTCGCTGTGCGCGTTTTACTTCGCTTTTTCGTGCGCGTTTGCCCTTGCACTGTTCGGAAAAAATCCGTCGCAAAAAATTTTGGAAAAGTGCGGGCGCGACATTTTTGCACTGAAGGTTTTGGCGGGAGTGTCGCCGCTGCTGGGGCTTCTCGGGACGATAGTCGGCATCTCCCAATGCGTGTCTTCGGCGGGCGATTCCGAAATCCTTGCGGGGGGAATTTCCTGCGCTCTGCTCACAACGCAGACGGGGCTTGTGTTTGCCGTGCCCGAATGGATTGCCGCGGTTTTGCTTTCGGCGCGGCTGGGAACCTTGAGGGAAAAATTCGCATCAATGGGAGGCGCAAAATGAGGGATTTCGACGACGATTTCGGAGGGGAAAATTCGGGCGGCGACGGCATAAACATATCGCCGCTTATCGACGTGATTTTCATTCTCCTGATATTTTTCATGGTGGCGATGTCCTTTGCAGACAAGAGCGCGTTCGAGGTCGATGTGCCGTCGGCGTCGAACGTCGCGGACATTCCATCGGGTACTGCGGTTGTGGAAATTTCGGCCTCGGGCGAAGTTTCCGTGGGCGGCAGACGCTGCGCGCTTGCCTCGGCGGAATCGGCAATCCGCAGGCTTCGGGCGCGCAGGGTTGTTGTCTATGCCGACAAATCGGCGCGCGCTGAAATTCTTATGGCGGTTGCCGACGCTGCAAAATCGGCGGGGGCGGATTCCGTATTTCTGGCGGCTTCAAAAAAATGAAAAATTTTGCGCATTCGGTTTTTGAAATACGCAGCGCGGTGTGCGACGCCGCCGCGGT
>DAVZIV010000374.1:0-1592 GCA_052273125.1 Candidatus Merdousia sp.
GTCGTTGCAGCGCTTGATGAGAAGGCTCGCCTCCCTGTTGCGGAAAAGGCGCTGGAGCTTGCGTTCCATCGGGGCGTCGCCCTTTTGAACTTCCGCGGAATTTTCAAGAGCCTTTTCCGTGTGGTCTTTCGACGAGCCTGTCGCGCCGCCGATACCGTCGCGCCCCGTGCGTCCGCCGACAAGCAGAATGAAGTCTCCCGCGGCGGGGCGTTCGCGGCGAACCATACTTTGCGGAGCCGCCGCAACCACTGCGCCTATTTCCATTCGCTTTGCGACGTAACCGCTGTGGTAGATTTCGGTAACCTGCCCCGTGGCAAGTCCAATCTGGTTGCCGTAGCTGCTGTAGCCGTTTGCCGCGCCGAGCACGATTTTGCGCTGGGGAAGCTTGCCCGCGAGGGTCTGCTCGAAAGGCGTGCGGGGGTCGCCCGCGCCCGTTACGCGCATTGCCTGATAGACGTAGCTTCTGCCCGAAAGCGGGTCTCTTATTGCGCCGCCCAAGCACGTTGCCGCGCCGCCGAAGGGTTCGATTTCAGTCGGGTGGTTGTGCGTTTCGTTTTTAAACATTACCAGATACGGCACTTTTTCGCCGTTTACGTCAACGTCTACAATTATGCTTGCGGCGTTGTTTTCCTCGCTGTCTTCAAGGTCGGCAATTTTGCCGTCGGCGCGGAGTTTGCGCATTGCCGCAAGAGCGACGTCCATCAGGCAGATGTCTTTGTTTTGACGTCCGAGCGATTCGCGCGTTTTGAGATACTCTTCCCAAGAGCGCTTTGCGGCGTTGTTGAGCCTGCCCGAATCAATCTCGACATTTTCAAGGCGTGTGAGGAATGTCGTGTGGCGGCAGTGGTCGCTCCAGTAGGTGTCGAGCAGGCGGATTTCCGTTATCGTGGGGTCTCTGCCCTGCTCTTTCTCAAAGTATTGGCGGCAGAATTCGAGGTCGTCGACCGACATTGCAAGCGACATCTTTTTGTGCAGCGCCGCCACTTCCTCCAAGTTCATTTTAACGAACCCCGAAATGACTGCCACGTCTGCGGGCGTTTTTGCCGCGCGCGCCAACGTTTCGGGCTTGTCCATTGAAGCCTCGCGGCTGTCCACCGCGTTTATGAGGTATTTTTTAACGTGTTCAAGTGTTTCGGCGTCAATATTTCCGCGCAAAACGTACACGCGCGCGCATGCCACTTTCGGGCGGCTTTTTGCAACCAGCTGAATGCACTGTTCCGCCGAGTCTGCGCGCTGATCGAACTGACCGGGGAGGTACTCAATAGCGAACGCCGTTTCGCCGTCGGAAATCGGGAACGATTCCTCGTAAAGATTTTCAACGGGAGCTTCGCAGAAAATGAGATTCTTTATCTTTCCGTACGATTCGTCGTCAAGCCCTTCCACATCGTAGCGCTGCAGCACGCGCAAGCCCACGAGAGAATGTAAATTTAAATTGCTTTTGATGTCGCTCAAAAGCGCCGTTGATGTGTTGGGAATTTTTTCTTCGACAAATACTCTGCGAATCATTCCCTCAAATTCTCAAAAATCCCCCCTCCTGTCAATATTTTATCTTGTGGCGCAGCGATGCGCGTAGCGCAAAACGCTGCTTTGAC
>DAVZIV010000375.1:0-1591 GCA_052273125.1 Candidatus Merdousia sp.
CCCCGACCCGACCACGGCAACGCGCATTCCCGACGGGCGCTTTGACGCGCACGGTTTTACAAAACCGTTTTCAAATGCGTTTTCTATTATTGAATACTCAATCTTGCGCACGTTGACGGGCTTTGCGGGCATTCCCGCAGTGCAGGACGCCTCGCACAAGGCGGGGCAAACGCGCGAAGTAAACTCGGGAAACGGTGAGGTCTGTTCGAGAATTCTGAAGGCGTCGAGATACCTGTCTTCGCGCACGGCGGCGTTGAAGTCGGGAATGTTGTTGCAAAGCGGGCAACCCGCGCCGTGGCAGAACGGAATGCCGCAGTTCATGCAGCGCTTCGCCTGCGTGCGGGTGTCTTCGCGCGACATTTTGACTTCTACCTCGTCGAAATCTTTTACGCGCTCGGGTCGATACCCCAAATCGAGCCTCTCGATGTCCAAGAATTCTCTGCCCATAAACTCTCCTGCGTTTTATGCGTTCCTACCCTTCAAAACATTGCGGTATTCAACGGGGAAGACCTTTACAAACTTGGGTCTGTAGGCGTTCCAGTCGGCGAGAATTTCCGCAGCCTTTGCGCTGCCCGTAGCCGCGCCGAATTCGGAAATGAGTGCCTTGAGCTTCGCTTCGTCCTCCGAGCCCTCGGCTATGGTTTCAAGGTCAATGCTTTGCAGGTTGCAGCGCATATCGAAACGCCCGTCGCCGTCGAGCACGTAGGCAAAACCGCCCGTCATGCCCGCGCCGAAATTGAAGCCCGCATCGCCCAAGCATACAACCATGCCGCCTGTCATATATTCGCAGCAGTGGTCGCCCGCGCCCTCCATCACGAAAGTCGCGCCCGAATTGCGGATTGCAAAGCGCTCGCCGACGCGACCCGCCAAGAATATCTTGCCGCCCGTTGCGCCGTAGCCTATCACGTTGCCCGCAATCACGTTTGCGGCGGCGTCGAGCTTTGTGTTCTTCGGGAAGCGCGCAATTATCTTGCCGCCGGAAAGCCCCTTGCCGAGATAGTCGTTGGCAACGCCTTCAAGGTTGAACGTTATGCCCGCGGCGAGGAACGCGCCGAAGCTCTGCCCCGCAACGCCTTCAAAGTTCACCTTGATTGTGTCTTCGGGAAGCCCCGCATTGCCGTACTTGGAGGCTACAAGGTAGCTGAGCATTGCGCCGGCGGTTCTGTCGCAGTTGTGAATTTGAGCCGAAATCTCCACGGGAGCGCCGCTTTCGATATTCGCGCCGACACGCTCGATAAGGGCGTTGTCGTATGCCTGCGGAAGCGCTCGGGGAGCGAGACCCGCCGACTTGCGCGGCAGGGATTCGTCGCCGACGGTTGCGAAAATCTGCGAGAAGTCGAGGTTCTTCGCCTTCCAGAACGTGATTGCGTCTTCGGTCTTGAGCAGGTCGCTTCTGCCGACGGCTTCGTCGAGGGAGTGCAGACCCAAGCTTGCCAGAATTTCGCGGACTTCGCGCGCCACAAATAGCAGGAAGTTCTCAACGTGCTCGGGCTTGCCCTTGAAGCACTTTCTAAGCTTGGGATCCTGGGTTGCCACGCCCACGGGACAGGAATTGTCGTGGCACTTGCGCATATCACGCAGCCCAAAGTCA
>DAVZIV010000376.1:0-1580 GCA_052273125.1 Candidatus Merdousia sp.
CGGCGTCGCCTACGAAGGCCTCCAGAGCAAGCCACGCCGCCGCGCCCAAGAGCACGCCGAGAAAGTACACGCCCAGAAATTTGCGCCAGCCCAGCCACATTTCAAGCGGTCTGCCCATAAAATACAGTCCGAGCATATTGCAGAGAATGTGCAGGAAGCCTGCGTGCATGAAAGAGTATGTAATGGGTGTCCAAAAATATCCCGCGGAGAGCGCGCCGAAGGAGAGGGTCAGGCAGCCGTAGAGCGCGGGGAAAACCATAGAGAGGACAAACACGGCAATGTTTGCAATCATCAGCGCGCCGACGGCGGTCGAATCGCCGAAGAGTCTGCGAAATTGCGTTTTCGCCGCGTTTTCGCCCGTAAAATTGTTATCGAAAAAAGACATATTTTCCTTAATCTATCGGAATACTATTGCGCCTTTGAAATTTCCTCAAGCGCCAAATTTGCCAAATTCAGCCCGAAAATTCCCGTTATTATCACGGAAGAGCCTATCACTTTTTTTTGCGGCGCGGCTTGCCCGCCGTCGGCGGGTTTGTCCGCAGCGCCCGAGACGTGGCTCGAGGCGTCGGGAATTTCGGGCGAGAACACGCATTTGTAGCCGCGCGAAACGCCCGCGGCGCGCAGTTCTTTTCTCACGCGCGCTGCAAACGGGCACGCATGCGTCTTGAAGACATCGGCGGTTTTTACCTCGAGGGGGTTCTTGCGCCGCGCCGCGCCCATGCTCGAGACAAGCGCCACCGAATTTTCCTGCGCCAGTTTTGCAAGCAGCACTTTTGACGAAATGGTGTCTATTGCGTCTACGACCACCGTCGGACGAGGCTCGAAGATTTCGCGCGCGGAGTTTTCGTCTATGAAAATGTTTCGGGTGGAGACTTTTGCCGTCGGATTTATGTCCAAAATGCGCCGCTTTTGGACTTCCACTTTCACCATTCCCGCCGTCGATGTCAGGGCGCAGAGCTGGCGGTTGACGTTGGATTGGTCGAAGACGTCGAAATCGAACAGGCGGAATTCGCCCACGCCGAGCCTCGCGAGAGCCTCGACGGCAAAACCGCCGACCGCGCCCACGCCGCAGACGGCAACCACGGCTTTTTCGAGCTTTTGGCAAAGCCCGCTGCCGTAAAGAATCTCCCCCCTCTCAAAAATCATCTAAAGAGTCTGTTGAAATTGTTGAATATTATATCCGACAATTCGTCGGGCGCATAGTTCCTTATTTCGGACAGAACTTCCAAATCTTCGGCGTAGCGGGCGGGCGAGGGAATGTCGTCGCTTTCAAGCAGAAGCCTTTCGGGCGGCACTGCGGCGGCGGTTTCGCGCCCCTTTCGCGAGGAAAGTTGGCGTTTGGAGAACGAAAAATAGCAGTCAAGCTGGGCAAATTCGCGCGCCAGTTCGGGCGCGCAGCCGGCGGAGTGCAGCAAAAACACGCCCGCGCCCGCGCGCCTTGCGGCTTTTAGCTTCTTGAGCAGGAAGCCCCACGCGCCCACGCAGTGCAGAACACACGGAAGCCCCGACGAAACCGAAAGGGCAATGTGGGCGTCGAAAATGCGTTCCTGTTTGTGGAACGGCAGCACCGACGTAAAGCG
>DAVZIV010000377.1:0-1572 GCA_052273125.1 Candidatus Merdousia sp.
GACTTCGACATCTTAGAGTCGGGCGACTGCAGCGACATTATTCTTGCCCCCGACTTCGGAATGTAGGGTTCGGGCAGCTTGAATGTGGGCGAATACGTATTGTTGAACTTTTGCGCCAAGTCGCGCGTGAGCTCGAGGTGCTGTTTTTGGTCTTCGCCAACGGGCACGAGGTCGGCATTGTAAATGAGAATGTCGGAGGCCATCAATACTGGATAGTAGAGGAGTCCGCTGTTGAGGGCGTCTTTGTGCTTTTTTGCCTTGTCTTTATATTGGGTCATTCTCTCGAGGCTGCCTATCGGGCAAATGCAGCCGAGAATCCACGCCAGCTCGGCGTGTCCCTTTACCATGCTTTGCAGAAAGAGGTTGCACTTCTGCGGGTCGAGACCGCACGCCATGTACTGGGCGGCGCAGTCGTAGACGTTTTTCCTCAAATCGGCGGGGACGTACGGAATGGTGATTGCGTGCATATCGACAATGCCGAAATAGCATTCGTAATCTTCTATCATTTTGCCCCAGTTCTTGATAGCGCCGAGGTAGTTGCCCAAGTGGAGCTTGCCCGTCGGCTGGGCGGCGGTCATTACCACTTTTCTTTGAACTTGTTCGTTTTCCATCTTGTCGGCGCGCAATATTGCCGTTTCGGCGCGTTTTTTCAATCTTTTTCTTGGGCGGCATTCGGGCGAAAAAAAAGGCTTTAAAACGGCGGATGTTTTGGGTTAACATCGGGCGGTATTATGAAAATTGCATGCATATTCGACTGGGACGGAACCGTTGTGGATTCCGGACACACCCACGAGGCAACGTGGATTGCCCTTGCCTCGTCTCGCAATCTGCCGCTCATTGACGACTTTTTTTCAACAACGTTCGGCAAGCGCAATGTCGAAATAATAACGGACATTCTCAAGTGGACGACCGATCCCAAAACGGCGCAGGAAATGTCCGACGAAAAGGAGACGCTCTACCGCAAAATAGTGCGCGAGCGCGGCGTGCCGCCCGTGGCGGGCGTCGAAGACTTTTTGAAGGCGCTCAATTCCGCTGGAATTCCCTGCGCGGTAGGCTCTTCCACCCCGCGCGAAAATCTCGACACCACCGTTGCAAAGCTCGGCTACGGCGGATATTTTAAAGCCTATGCCGCCTCCGAAGACGTTTCGCGCGGCAAGCCCGCCCCCGATGTCTTTTTGTGCGCGGCTAAGAAATTGGGCGTTGCGCCCGAAAACTGCGTAGTTTTTGAGGATTCCCTCGCGGGTATAGAGGCGGGAGTTGCCGCGGGAATGAAAACCGTGGCGCTCACGCTTACAAACCCGCGCGAATTCTGGATTGCGCACAATTCGATACCCGCCGACAGAACCGACATGGTAATTGACGACTATCTGAAACTTTCGCCCGCCGACGTTGTCAAGCTATTCGACTGATTTTTATGGCGGACATTCCTTTCAGGCTTCATTCAAAATACGCGCTTTCGGGCGACCAGCCGCAGGCTGTCGATTCCCTGTGCGCGAGCCTGAGCGCGGGCAACAAGTACACCACGCTTGTGGGCGTAACGGGTTCGGGCAAGACGTTTACGATGGCCAACGT
>DAVZIV010000378.1:0-1560 GCA_052273125.1 Candidatus Merdousia sp.
CAACTTTGAGGATGGGGGATAGCATTTTCATTTTACTTAACTTTCTTAAATTTCTTGTCGAAGCCCGAACCCGTGGACGCTATTTCCCACTGAGCGTTGCATTCGAGATGTAGGAGAAGTTTAAATACTATTTCCTGCTCGTTTTCAAGCTTTATTTCGCGGGCAATTTCGTCGGCGGTCATTTCGGCGCCGTTTTCGAGAGCCGCCAATATAGCCGCCTTGATTTGCAAAATTCTGCTTGCCGCCTTTTTGCCAGCCTCTACACCGGGCTGGTGGTAGGCATTGATGTTGACGAGGCTTGCATAGAGACCCACCGTCCTGTCATAGAGGGCTATGAGCTTGCCGATAGTAGCCGCCGAACAATCGTTCACGGTAATTGTTATGCTTTCCCTGCCCTTTGCAGAGAGGGCTTCGCGAGTGCCGAGCATAAACGCCTGAAGGTAGTCGCCTGCGGTTTCGCCCTGAGCGACTTCGGGGCTTGCGCCCTTTCTGTCGGAGAGAACCTCTATAAAGGTGATGAAGAAGTTGTCAATGCCGTCGCGCAGCTGCTGGACATACGCGTGCTGGTCGGTAGAGCCCTTGTTGCCGTAGACGGAAATGCCCTGTTCTACTTTCCTGCCGTCGAGGTCAAGCTCTTTGCCCAAAGATTCCATAATCAGCTGCTGCAAGTAGCGCGAAAAGAGAAGCAGGCGGTCTTTGTAGGGAAGAATGACCATATCCTTGAGGCCTTTGCCGCCCGTGCACTTGTACCACATTGCCGAAAGCAGCGCCGCGGGATTTTTGAGGAATTCGGGCTTGCGGGTTGCGGCGTCCATAGCGGCTGCGCCTGCAATCATCTGTCCGATGTCTATGCCCTGCAATGCTGCGGGCAAAAGTCCGACTGCGGCAAATTCGCTTGTTCTGCCGCCGACCCAGTCCCACATGGGGAAGAATTCCAAATAGCCTTTTTCCTTTGCGAAGTTGAAAAGCTTGCTTCCGTTACCCGTTGTTACAACGGCGTGCTTTGCGAAGTCCAGACCTGCGGCTTCCCACTTGGCGATTGCCTCCATCATGCCGTTTCTCGGCTCGGGAGTGCCGCCGGACTTCGACGTAATCACGGCGAGAGTCTTGCCGAGCTTGCCGTCGAGCTTGTCGAAAACAACATCGTAACCGTCGGGGTCGGTATTGTCGAGGAAGTAAATCTTCATCTTGTCCGACTTCGGGTTGGCGAGGGCTTCGCTTACGAACTGCGGGCCGAGAGCCGAGCCGCCGATGCCTATGCAGAGCACGTTTTCAAACTTACCGTCTGCGCCCTTGACTGCGCCCGAGTGGATTTTCCGCGCGAAATCCTTAATCTTGGCGACGGTGGACGAAATCTCGTCGGAAATTTCCTTGGAGGGGGCTATTGCGGGGTTGCGCAGCCAGTAGTGCCCGACCATTCTCTTTTCGTCGGGATTGGCGATTGCGCCGCCTTCGAGAGCCTTCATGGAGGCGAAAGCCGCGTCCATTTTAGGCTGCATAGAAGCCAAAAAAGCGTCGTCGAAAGCGACTCTGCTTATATCAAGACCGAAACCGAGGTCG
>DAVZIV010000379.1:0-1552 GCA_052273125.1 Candidatus Merdousia sp.
CGTTGACTTTCCGGAAGAGCGCTCGTTCGCCGAAGGGCTTGCAAACTGGCGCAAATACGTCGCCGACGCCGAGCGCGAATTTGCCGAATCCGCACAAAACAAGCGCAAAATAGACAACGCCAAGCTTGTTCCCGCGAGCCTTTGCCTGAATTTTCTGCGCGCCCAAGCCGCCTTTGAAAACGACAACAAGGGGCGACTGCTTCTGTGTGTGCCCACAGTCTCGGGCTTTGAGACGCCCGCCGCCGTCCTGCTAAACAGACAGCCCGACGACACGGCAAAGGGTGTTCTGATGTCGTTTGCAAAAATCGCCGATGCAGTTGCCGCCGATAAAACGGGGGAAATCGGCGCCGAAATCGACGGGCTTTTCGGCGTATTTGCTGCGCAGGAAAACGTGGATATGTTCAGGGTGCGGCTGGAAAATATTTTCAACGCAGCCGACCCGTTCTTCGCTGGGCTTGTCCTCTACGGGCTTTCGCTGGCATTTTTCGCATTCTCGCCGCTCAAAAAAGAATCGGCGGCAGTGGCGGCGGTTTTCCTCTCTGCGGCGGTGCTGTTGCACGTCTCCGGCATATGCGTGCGTTCGTACATTCAACTGCGCCCGCCGATAACAAACTTCTATTCATCGGTAGTGTTTACGGGCGCAATGGCGGCATCGCTCGCATTGGCGGCATACATAAAAAAACGTTCGGTCTTGACCGCGTCGGCAGGAGCGCTTGCCGGTGTGCTTTCGCTGATTGTGGCTGTCAACCTGCCGCACAGCGGCGATACAATGGGAATGATGCGCGCGGTGCTCAATTCAAATTTCTGGCTTTCGGCGCACGTTATGACAATTATGCTCGGTTACTGCGGGTTGTTTCTGACGGGCTTCGCGGCGTCTTTGCGCCTTGTCGGCAACGCATTTTCAAAAACGAATTTCGGTATGGCTACATCGAAGATGGCCGACGCCGTGTATGTGTCGCTGTGCGTGTGCCTGTTGTTTACGTTCGCTGGAACAATGCTCGGCGGAGTCTGGGCGGATATGAGCTGGGGGCGCTTCTGGGGCTGGGATCCGAAGGAAAACGGCGCATTGATGGTTGTTCTTTGGACGGCTGCGGCAATACATTGCAAGGCGTTGAAAGTCTGCAACGACAGATTTTTCCTCGCCCTTGCCGCGTTGGGAAACGTGGTTGTTGCATGGGCATGGTTCGGCGTAAACCTTTTGGGCGTGGGATTGCATTCATACGGATTTATCGACGGCGGCTGGCTGTGGCTGGGAATTTTCATTTTTTTGCAAATAATAGTTGCGCCGTTTGCATTATTGGTGTATAAGGACGCCAATAATATTTAATTAAAGTATTATTGTAAACACTTCGAGGTGTAGCTTAGTCTGGTAGAGCGCTACGTTCGGGACGTAGAGGCCGGTGGTTCGAATCCACTCACCTCGACCAAAATAAAAGCCTGTAAACATCGCAGTTTGCAGGCTTTTTTGTTTGATTATCACTGTGTTGTAAAGCCCTTAAGCCGCTGTAATGCTTTTTTCATTGACTAATAAATAAATCATCATACGCTCTCC
>DAVZIV010000380.1:0-1543 GCA_052273125.1 Candidatus Merdousia sp.
CGACACCGTCGCCGGGTACAAAAACCACGACGCCCAGTCTCCGCCGGTTTTGTATGCGGCGTAGTCTCCGCCCGAAATTTCCACGGCAAGAGCCACTGCCGCCGCCGCAATGTACAGCGCCGCAAATTTCGGAACGCCGAATTTTCTGTTGAGTAAGCCGTTGAACTTGTTTGCCGCAAGGAATGCGGTTACGGTAAAGGCGAACCAAAACGCCGCCTGCGCGCATTCTGAAGAGAATTCAATCATTGCGGCTGCTCCGTTTGATTTTTCGGTTCGGCTTTGTTTCGGAGAATTTTTCGGACGGCGTTCACGGCAAAGCCGGTGGAGGCTATTGTTATTGCGGCGCTTATTGTAAGCGAGAGAAGAACCGCCGCGACGTGTCCCTTGAAGATATGGTATGTGGCGGGCAATACCGCGAGAATCGGCACGAAGAAAAACACCATATTTTTCAGCAGCAAATCGGCGGTCTTTTCCACGCACCAAATCGGCACAATTTTCAGCCGCAGAAGCAGGAAAAGCGCAACCATCGACACCAGAGATGCCGATATTCCCGAGTCCGCCGCCTTCAGCGCCGCCGCGCACGCCGCATAGACGCCCGTAATTATCAGCGCGCCCAAAAGCGTCCTGAGAACGTTCGCAATTTTTTTAGACATAAAGAGCCGGAGTTTGCGCCTTTGTCCACCGAAATCAAGCGCTTTTTTTTGCTTGAAAGAATCCGCGGGGTTTGCGATTGTTCGGGGATTATGTCAGACAAACCTACAATAGATATAGACTACGTTGCCAAACTGGCGCGGATAGAGCTTGACGACTCGCAAAAGGCGAAATATTCGGCGCAGCTCGAACAGGTTTTGGATTATTTTAAAAAGCTTTCGGCGGTGAATGTCGAGGGCGTAGAACCCAGCGCCCACGCGCATTCCGTATGCAACGTCTGGCGCGACGACGTTCCGACGCCCGCGATGTCGGTGGAGGACGCGCTTATGAACGCTCCCGCCAAGCGCGACAATCAGATTGTCGTTCCCAAAGTTGTAGACGACGCCTAATTTCAACAAATCAGCATTCCAAAAATGAGCGAAGAAATTTTCTACAAATCGGCGGGCGAACTTTCCGCAATGCTCGACAGGCGCGAGATTTCGGCAGCCGAGCTGGCAAAAATTTTCATTGACAGAACAAAGAGCGTGGAGCCGAAAATCGGCGCGTTCATATCCTACGACGAAGCCGACACGATCGCGCAGGCGCGGGAATCGGACGAGCGCAGGGCGCGCGGGGAGTCGCGCGGCGGTCTCGACGGCATTCCCGTCGGCTTGAAAGACGTAATCGCCGTGCGCGGGCAGAAGCTCACCTGCGCAAGCAAAATGCTTGAAAACTATGTCAGCCCCTATTCGGCTACTGTCGCGCTCAAGCTGCGCGACGCGGGCGCGGTGTTCTGGGGTCGTCTGAATATGGACGAGTTCGCAATGGGCTCTTCCTGCGAAAACAGCGCATTTTTGAAGACGAAGAATCCGTGGGATACATCGCGAATTCCAGGCGGAAGCAGCGGCGGCTC
>DAVZIV010000381.1:0-1542 GCA_052273125.1 Candidatus Merdousia sp.
GCCGCCGAACGCGAGGTTGTGGCGGAAATCAAGCGCCGAATGGCGACTTCAAAATACGAATTCTAACAGCGCGCGGCGCGCCGTTTCCGCTTTCGGACGCGCGCCGCAAAACGCGGGCGTCTTGCCCGAAAATTTCATTGGATTATGGACATTAAAGAAGAAAGAATTGTGGCGCTGTTGCACGGCCGCGACCGCGCGGGCATTGTAGCCAGAGTTTCGGGCTGGATTTACGCTCGCGGCGGAAACATTCTCCACGCAGACCAGCACAGGGACAGGCAGGAGGGCATATTCTTCCAGCGAGTAGAGTGGATTCCCGCAGGCGACGTTTCCGACGAAATGCGCCTCTTCGCCGAATTTGCCGAAAAGGATTTGGAGATGGAGGCAACTCTTAGGCGATCTTCCGAAAAGCCGAAAATAGCCTTGATGGTCTCCAAGTTCGAGCACTGCTTCGGCGATATGCTTTTGCGCTGCCGCTCGGGCGAGATCAACTGCGAAATTGCCACGGTAATTTCAAACCACGAAGACCTGCGCCCGTTGGCGGAGATGTTCGGGCTTGAGTACCACTGCATTCCCGTCTCGAAGGAAAACAAGCCGCAGGCGGAGGCAAAAGAGCTTGAAATCATTGCAAACAGCGGCGCCCAGCTCGTTGTGATGGCGCGCTATATGCAGATTCTAAGCGGCGACTTTCTCGACAGCTGTCCCGCGCCCGTCATCAATATCCACCACAGTTTTCTTCCCGCATTCGCAGGCGCAAAACCGTACAACCGCGCGTACGAGCGCGGCGTGAAGCTGATAGGCGCAACCGCCCACTATGCCACAAAAGATTTAGACGAAGGCCCGATTATCGTCCAGCGCGTTGCCACCGTCAGCCATCGCGACAACGTCGAAGACCTTATGCGCAAGGGCAGGGAGCTTGAGCGCGAGTCGTTGGCGCAGGCGGTTCGTCTGCACATCGAGGGGCGAATCCTCACCTACAAAAACAAGACGGTCATTTTCGACTGAGTTTTTATGGACGCCGCTTCGATTCTCCCGTTCAAAATCAGCGTGCTGGTCGTCGTCCGCGACGAATCTGGCGATCTGCTTTTGATTGAGCGCAAGCGCAGCCCCAACAAGGGCTTGTGCAGCCCGATTGGCGGAAAGCTCGAAATGCGGCTTGGCGAATCGCCGTTCGAGTGCGCCGTGCGCGAGACTCGCGAGGAAATTGGGCTTGAGCTTGTTCCCGAAGACTTGCACCTTTTCGCCGTCGTTTCAGAAAAAGGCTACGAGGGCGGTTGCCACTGGCTTATGTTTCTTTTCGACTGCAAAAAGCGCATAAACGCCCTTCCGCCGTCGATGGAGGAGGGCGAGTTCAGGCTCGTTCCGCAGGACGACGTTTTCGGCGGCAAAGTCGAAATTCCCCAGACCGACAAGCTTTTATTTTGGGACATTTGGCGCAAGCACCGCGACGGCGGAACGGTGGTGCTGAGCGCAGACTGCCGCGGCGTCGTCTCGGCGAAAATAGACGAAATCATTTCCTAATAAAAATATTATGAACAATACCGA
>DAVZIV010000382.1:0-1535 GCA_052273125.1 Candidatus Merdousia sp.
TTCGACGCCCTTTTGCTCCGCTGCCATAAAATACCCCACAAAAACAACCCCGCAGACAGGCAGCTGAAAATCCGCTACGCGCAGTCTTTCTACGATATGTGCGCCCCCGACTACACCGAAGCGCTCGAGCTTTGGCGGCAGATTTTCGATTCCGCCGCGCTCAACATCGAAAAACAGACGGCGGCGGCGAATATCGCGCGGGTGCTTGTAGAATTAAACCGAGACGCCGAAGCGCTTGAATATCTCAAACTTGTTGATATTCCCGCCCTCGAGCGCCCTAAAAGACTTCTCTTAAACGAAATTCAACGCGCAAAAAAACCGGCGCAAAAAGACCCAAAACAAACAACCCGGACAGGTAAATGAATCCCGAAATAATTTCACAACTTAGGAGCGGCGCAATACTTTACGTATTGCTTGTCATAGCCATTACAATGCGCGAATTCGGCCGCGCGTGGATAGCCGACAAGTGCGGCTGTGTGTTGCCGCGCCTGCAGGGGCGCACGACTGTAAACCCGTTGGCGCATATGGATATGCTTGGGACGGTGGTCTTTCCGATTCTCTGCATAGCGCTTGCCTCGGGCACGGGCTTTCCGCTTGTTTTCGGCTGGGGCAAACCCGTCGAGGCGTCGTTTACAAACCCGAAGACGCGCACCCGCGACGAAGTTCTCTTTGCACTCGGCGGCACGGGAATGAATTTGGTTGTAGCGTTTTTTTCGGCAGTGTTGCTTGCAATTTTCGGAGCGTTCAATTTGCCTGAATACGCAAGTGTTGCGTATTTTAGCATTGTGATTAACGCGGTGCTGGTTGTCCTGAATATGCTGCCGATTCCCCCGCTTGACGGCGCGCGCGCGGCGAAATTTCTCTTCAACATTCCCGACGGAATTTACAACACGCTTGCCAGATACGGTCTGCTGATTTTCTTTGCGGTGATTTTCCTGCCGCCGACAAAACAGATTGTTTCGTTTCTAATACACCTTGTATGCTCGGTTTTTGAATATATTGCCGAGCTGATTTCAACATTGTTCGTTCGCTAACTATGCCAATATACAGATACATAACTATTGAACCCGATGGCGGCGAGGGCGAGGAATTTGAAGTCCAACAGCCCATTACCTCCGAACCGCTCACACACCACCCGACAAACGGCAAGCCCGTCAAGCGCGTCTACGACAAACTCAACATCAATATGGAATACACTTCGGGGAAGGAAAAATCGCTCTCCGATATTTCCAGAATAAAAAAGGCTGGTTTTGCCGTTCTTGAAAAGGACAAGCTGACAAACCGCTACCACAAACTTTAGAAAAAACGGGCGGGTATTTTTACAGCTTTTTCCCAAGCAGCGCAGAACGTGTCCCGTACCGCTTTTTTTGCCGACAATACAGACTGTTGTACCTGCGGCGATGTATACCCCCTCGGGCGGCGGCAGAGAGGGGCGCGGCTTATGCGTGTTAAGGCGGGAAGCCCCCCTAAAAAAAGAGCGCAGACTAATGCGGAGGAAACTTGAAACGCGAGTGCAGAGAGGCTCGGAGCGGGCA
>DAVZIV010000383.1:0-1530 GCA_052273125.1 Candidatus Merdousia sp.
ACGCGCCCTTGCGCGTTTTTCTCATAAGCGCAAAAGCAATCGCCAAACCCCCGAGGATTGCAGCGTATGTGGACGGCTCGGGTATTGCGTTGAACCAATAGCCCATACCCGAAGCTGTGTCGGCTACCAACTCGTAGTCTTTGCCGACAACAATTTCAACGCCGTCGTGCATAAACTTTATTTTGTTTATGCGGCTTTCGGACATATCGTTTATTTTGAAATTGTTTTTGCCCCAATCGCCAGTGAGATTGACGGTAAAATCGCCTTCATAACCGTCGATGGAAAGCAATTCGTTAACGACAAGCGACGCGCCTTCGGCAAAGCTGAGCGTGAGGGAAGAATCTTTGTAGAAACGCACGCCTCCGAGTTCCTGAGCACCTTCGATATTGAATGTCACGTTCGCGGCTGTAACTTTGCTGTCCGTGATTGCCAATACGACGGGGCGCGAATTGGGGTTTGCGCCCGCCGTATTTGTTTTGTCTATGTAAACGAGATTCGCCAAATCAATGTAGGAATACGCCTGAGACGAACGCCCTTCCGTGGACAAATCAGAACCTTTCTTGAGCGTGAGGTTGGTGTTATTTGCCATGTAGAGCTTTTTATCCAGCGATATAGTACCGCCGTTGGTCAAAGAAACGGCAATAACGTTGTCTTTTGTTTTGTTTACATCGGAATTGAAAACCGTGAACGAGCCACCCTCGTTGACGGTAAGATTTGCCGCAAACATCGAAACGGCAACACCGTACGTGCCATTCCAACCCTTTGTGTAGAAACTACCACCGACGGAAACCGTACCGCTTACATCGACACTTTGTGTAAGCACGCCGAGCCCGCCGGCGGTATTTATCGCGCGGAAACCACCCGTTGCTATCAACGTGGCGCCAGAGGCAACGGTCGCTTTGGAATTTGTCCCCCACTGCGCGTAGTTGCCACTAAAAGTAGCCGTACCCTTGTTGATGTTGAGCGTAATATTGCTCTGCCCCGAGAACGAAGACGACTTGAAGTCGTTGTTGACGTTGACAACAGACGTTCCCAAGATTGAAAGGCTCGCGTCAAACTGCGTCTTTGCGTTTAAATTGAGAACCTTGCCCCTGATGAAAACTTCGCCGCTGTTTTTTACGTAGAATGAACCGTCGCCGTTGATGTTGAGCGTGGACTTCGAGAAGTCGAGCAAGGGCTTGCCCGAGCCGCCGTTGTTGGTTATTGTGAGCTTTGCGCCCGAAGCAATGTCTATTGTGCTTGTTGCGCCCGCAATTTTGTCGACGAATCTGTATCCCGTTGAGTCAGAGGAAACCGTCAACGTAATGCCGTCCGCGCCGAAAACAGTGTCCGCCGTGGAAAAGTCGGAAATGTCGGCGGAGTCTGTGTTTGCAGTGATTTCAGAAGCCGAGGCCGCGACGGAAAATGCGGCTGTCATTGCTCCGAAAGCGAGGGATTGTAGCAATTTCTTCATAATGATTCCTTTCTTATCTGGGTGCTGAAATTACCCCCCCCCCAACAATTTGCAAGAAAAAAGTTGCGAGGGCGCGT
>DAVZIV010000384.1:0-1519 GCA_052273125.1 Candidatus Merdousia sp.
CCTCGGGCGTTTTTTCGACTTCGGCGTCGGCCCTGCTGCAGAAATCCTCGGTTTGGCGGCTTGCCAGCGCGGTCGCGGAAGAGCCTACTTTGCGGATTTCCTCGAGCTCTTCGGCGTCGAGCGGCATTCGCGGGTCGTCGGCGAGGCGCTTGAGGAGGTCGTTTTGCAGGATTTTGCCCGCGCGGAGGTCGTTGGCTGTCGCAACGGCGTGCTCCTTGATTATTTCGTGGGCGTCTTCGCGGCCGATTCCTTTTTTGACGGCGTTCATCAGAACCGTTGTCGTGAGCAGGAAGGGCATGTATTTGTCGCACTCGGCCTTGATTACGGCTTCGTTGACGGTCATTTGGTTCATTATTGTGATGAACGTTTCAAGCAGTCCGTCTATTGCGAAGAACGAGTCGGGCAGAACGACGCGGCGCACCACAGAGCATGACACGTCGCCCTCGTTCCACTGGTCGCCCGCAAGCGACGCCGCCATTTCCATCAGCCCGCGCAGTATTACGTGGAAGCCGTTTATGCGCTCGCAGCTGCGCGAGTTCATTTTGTGCGGCATTGCCGAAGAGCCCGTCTGTCCCTTTGCAAAGCCCTCGCCCGCCAGTTCCATACCCGCCATTATGCGCATGGTCTTTGCAAAGCTTGACGCGCCTGCGCCCAGCTGATAGAGGCACGATACGCATTCAAAGTCGAACGTTCTCGGGTAGACCTGACCCGTTGCGCCTATGCAGCGCGATATTCCCAAGTGCTTTCTGACTTTTTCGTCGAGGGCTATTGCCTTTGATTCGTCGCCGTCGAAGAGCGTGAGCTGGTCGAGCTGTGTTCCGACTGCGCCCTTAAGCCCGCGCACGGCGTAGCTGTCTATGAGCTGGTCGAGCCTTTCAAGCGCCCTGAGAGAGTCTTCGCCGAATTCCGCCAGACGCTTGCCGAACGTAGTCAGCTGGGCGATGACGTTGTGCGTGCGCGCGGCAAGCACGGTGTCTTTGTGTTTGCGCGCCTTTTGCGAAAGCAGCCAGAGCGCCGCCGCCGCCTTTACGCGCACGATTTTAAGAGACTCGAAAACCTGCAGCTGCTCCACGCATTCGGTGAGGTCCCGGCTTGTCATTCCCTTGTGGATATGTTCGTAGCCTGCCAGCTCGCAAAATTCCTCTATGCGCGCTTTGACGTCGTGGCGCGTGATTTTTTCGCGCTCGTTTATTTTGTCGATTCTGATTGTGTTTTTGACTTTTTCGTAAGCGTCTATTGCCTCCTGCGGAATGTCGAGCCCGAGTTCTTTTTGGGCTTTCATAACGGCAATCCAGAGGTTGCGTTCCATTAAAATTTTGCCTTCGGCGCTCCATATGTTTTTGAGTGCCTCCGAGGCGTATCTTTCAGCGAGTACATTGGGAATCATACATTTTTTAATTTGCCGCTTTTGCGGTTGTTGTCAATTTTTTTATGGTGTTTGCTCTGTTTGTCGGCGGGGGCTCTTTGCCGTTTTCAAAAGGGCGGTAGTGGGCGAACCGCAGCCGGCGGAGGAGGTGGG
>DAVZIV010000385.1:0-1519 GCA_052273125.1 Candidatus Merdousia sp.
ATGCCCGAGAGCGTAATGGTTGGCGAGTTTTATAAATGAAAAGAGGGCAACTTTTGTTGCCCTCTTGACATTTAAATAAAAACTCGTCGCCAACCATTACGCGCCCTCGCGCGTTTTAGATTTTAGAAGTCGACGTCTGTAGGCATATGCTGCGCAGAACAACCGCCGTCAACAACAATGCGCTCGCCGCAAACATTTGCCGAAGCCTCAGAGGCAAGAAACGCTACAACCTCGGCGACATTAAGCCCGGTTGCCTCCCTGCGAAGCGGAATGTTGTCGCGCCGGCGCTTGCGGATTTCGGGAGGAAGGGCGTCCCAGCGCTCGGTGTAAATGTAGCCGGGGGCGACCTCGTTTACGCGAATTCCAAGAGGAGCTAAATCGACGGCAAGAGAGCGCGTGAGCGCATCGACGCCGCCCTTGCTGGCGACATACGCCGTGCGGTTCTTGATTGCGCGCATTGAAACATTCGAGCCGAGATTTACAATGACGCCCCGCTCGGGCTGTTTAAGCATAATCCTGGCGGCAGCCTGACACATCTGAAAACAGCCGAGCATATTGGTCTTGATTACGTCGAGAAAAAAGTCGGGCGACATCTCCAAAAACGGCTTGCCGATACCCTGATTGCACGCGTTGTTTACAAGAATGTCTACACGCCCGAAAACGCCCATAACGTAGTCGAAAAGCGCGGCGACCTGCTCGGCGTCGGAAATGTCGCACGCCTTTGAAACGAACCCGTCGAGGCCGCGCGAACGAAGCGTCGCCGCGCCCTTGGCGGTCGATTCCTCCGTAGAGCCGCAGGTGCAAACCTTCGCCCCATCGCGAATGAACAGGTCGGCAATTTCGACCCCCGTGTTGCGGCTCGCGCCCGTGATAATTGCTACTTTTCCCTGAAATCTTTTCATAATTTTTGTCTTTCGTTATTTTTGAAAATAGCCCGAGGAATTTTCGGGGCGAATGTCGGTGAGAGTGCCCTTGTAGTGGCGCAAATCATGGGGCTGGTAGGGATAGCGCGCAATGGCCTCCTCGTTTATGTCGATGCCCAAGCCCGCGGAGGTGGGAACGAACATCTCGCCGTTTTCAAAACGCACTTTTTCGTTGCTGATTTCGCCGCGCCACGGAATGTCGGTGGCCATTGTTTCAAGCATATAAAAATTCTGCACGCACGCGGCAAGCTGCAGCGTGGCGGCGTTTGCGACGGGCCCGCTGGGATTGTGCGGACAAATCGGAATGTGGTGCGCCTCGGCAATGGCGGCAATTTTCTTGACCTCCATTATGCCGCCCGCATGCGAAACGTCGGGCTGCCAAAAATCGGCACATTCCATGCGCAGAAAATCGAGATATTCAAACCTGCCGTAGAGACGCTCGCCGCCCGAAACGGCAACGCCTATCTTGGAACGCACAAGCGCAAGCCCCTGCTTGTCGTCGGGCGGAATGGGCTCTTCAAACCAGAGAATGCCGAACTCCTCAAGCGCCTTGCCGATTCTTACGGCAGTGGGCACATTGAAGCGCCCGTGCCCCT
>DAVZIV010000386.1:0-1517 GCA_052273125.1 Candidatus Merdousia sp.
GTTGCGGCGGTGTCGAAAAACGCGTTGGGCAAGTCGGCGAAGAAGTGCGAGGTTTCAAAAACGGCGTTGCCGCACCAGTGGGCGAATATGAAATTGACGCCGCCGAAGCGCTTTGCCGCCGCTATTGCCCCGGGCGTGTCGGTCTCGGTTTTGCCGAGGTAGCTGCGCGGAGTGTTTTCCGTGATGTGCAGGCAGAGGGCAAGCTCGGCTTGGGCGGCGGCTTCGGCAAGCCTTTCAAATTCGGCGCTTTCGTAGGAGAACTTTTGAACGCCGTCGTGAAGTTCGCCTATTCCGCAAAAGCCCATATCGCGGGCGGATTTTGCAATTTCCGCCGCGCCCGCCTGAGCGGGCTGCACCGCCGCGAACGCCGAAAGCCTGTCGGGGTGTGCGGCCACGAACGCGGCAATTCTTGCGTTTTCCTCAATGCAGGTTGTCTGGTTTTGCCAGTACCACCCCTGAATTATTGCGCGCTCGACGCCCGCGGCGTCCATGTCGGAAAGGAATTTTTTTTCGTCGGGGAAGCCCTGAAGCGACGGTCTGCCGTCGGGGCGTCTGCCGACGAGCGCCGCCCAGTATGTCTCCGAGCGCGCGGCAGCCCAAACGGAAGTGTCGGCGGCGGCTTCGCGCCCGAAGAAATGCGTGTGGGCGTCGGTTATGGAAATTTTCGGCATCAGAACAAGTCCGCCAAAAGTACCGCCGACAGCGCAGCGGCAAGCAGTATGCGGTAGATTGCAAACGGAACGAGCCCGTGCTTTGTCAAAAAGCCCACGAGCCACTTCACGGCCAGCGCCGAGCTAACAAACGCCACGGCAAGCCCCGCCAACAGCGGCGACGGCGAAAGCGCTTCGGCAAGCGCGTGCCCGTCTTTGTAGACTTTGTATGCCGAAGCCGCGGTAAGGGTTATCAGCCCCAGCAGAAAGCTAAAGCGCGCGGAATTTTTTTCGTCAAGTCCCGCGCAGTACCCGCCGAGAATCGTCATCATCGAGCGGCTCGTCCCGGGGAAGAGGGCAACGCATTGCAACACGCCGATGAGCAGCGATTTTGAAAGAGTCAGCGAATCCATATCGAGGCGCTTTTTCCCCTTGTGCGCGTCGTATTTTTTCTGCGCAAACCACATCACGAACGCCCCGAGAGTCAGCGCGCATATCACGGGAATCACGCCGAAGAGGTATGTTTCAATCAGCGAATGCAGCAGAAACCCGACTATTGCCGCGGGCAGGAACGCCACAAGCAGGTTCATTGCAAGTTTTAGCCCCTTCGGATTTTTTCCAATCAGACCGAAAAGCATTTGCAGTATGTAGCGCCAGTACAGCAGCCCGACCGATGCAATAGCCCCGAACTGAATCACAATGCTATAACTGTCGGCAAGCGACTTCATAGTGTAGGGCTCTTCGGGCGTCTTCATTATGTTCATTCCGCGCGAATCGAGCACGGGGGTGTCGGTGTCGAGCTTCAAAAAGGCGTTTGCAAGAATCAAGTGCCCCGTTGACGATACGGGCAGGTATTCCGTAACGCCC
>DAVZIV010000387.1:0-1506 GCA_052273125.1 Candidatus Merdousia sp.
TTTCGCCATACGCCCCTCAAACGTACGTGTCTACCAATTCCACCACCTGAGCATTGAATTGAATGAGAGGGTATGTTGGCTATTTCGGAGCGCTTTGCAAGAAAAAAAACAACTTTTTTGCGATTACTCCAAATCGCAATCGAGCATATCGGCGCGCTTGATTGCGCCCGCGCCGAACGAGCTTCTGATGTCGAAAAACACGGACTCGCGCTTGCGCGCCTTCTCGTCGCGCTCGGCAAACAAATCCTCCTGATGCGGGGCGCTTTCAAAAACCAAATCCGAACACGTTATGCCGAGCATTCTGATTTTCGCCGCGCCGCCCGAAACCTCCCCCGCGCACGCACACGCCGACTTCACAAGCTCGGGAGTGTCGTTGAGGGCAAACGGCAGACGAACCTGCCTTGTTATTACGGAAAAGTCGGCGCGCTTTACCACGATGTGCAGCGTCCGCCCGAGGACGCCCTTGCGGCGCATCCGCGCAGACAGCTTTTCGGCGACGAGCGTAAAGCCCTTTTTGATGTCGTCGGCGCCGCAGATGTCGCGCCTGAACGTAATGCTGTTGCCGACCGATTTTATCTGTTCCACAGCGCCGTATTCGGCTACGGGCGAATCGTCTTCGCCAAGGGCGTACTTCTTCATCAATGCGCCGTGCTTGCCGAATTTGCGCACAAGCACGCCTTCGGGGCACGCCGCCAAATCGCCGATGGTAAGTATCCCCATTTTACGGAGCGCATCCGCGGACGAGCGCCCCACAAACAACATTGCCCCTACGGGAAGCTTGTGGACTATTTTCTCCACGGCGGTTCTGCCGAAAACCGTCGTGGCGTCGGGTTTCTTGTAGTCGCTGGCGAGCTTTGCAAAAACTTTGTTGTACGATACCCCGACAGAAACTGTTAAATTCAATTCGTTTTTGATAGTCTGTCGTATTTTGTCGGCAATGGTTTTTCCGTCGCCGTGAAGGGACTTGCTGGCGGAAACATCAAGCCACGATTCGTCTATGCCGAAAGGCTCAACCCTGTCCGTAAAGCGGAAATAAATGCCGTTGGCAAGCCGCGAATACTTCGCGTAAAGGTCGTGATGGGCTTCCAGAAGAACCAAATCCGGACACTTGCGGCGGGCGCTCCAAATAGTCTCGCCCGTGGAGACGCCGAACTTCTTCGCGGGCTCGTTTTTTGCAAGAATTATGCCGTGCCTGAGATCGGGATCGCCCGATACGGCAACGGGTTGCCCCGCCAAATCGGGACGCGCAAGCATTTCGACCGACGCAAAAAAGCCGTTCATATCACAGTGGAGAATGGTTTTGTCGGTATTCATGATTCGGAGACGGCGGCGGCTGAAATCGAATGAAATATGCAAAGCCCGAAACGGGAACTTTCAAGAAAATAGAAATAAAAATAAAAAAAAGCTTGCCAATAGCCCCAATGAAATGCTCTAATGGCGACTTAATTCAACGGGGGTATAGCTCAGTTGGTTAGAGCACTTGCATGACACGCAAGGGGTCGCAGA
>DAVZIV010000388.1:0-1501 GCA_052273125.1 Candidatus Merdousia sp.
ACGCGGACTTCGGCGAAGCCGACGCCGAAAAAATAGAGGAGGCGTACCGCCAAAAATTCGGGCAGAAACCCTCGGTGTTTACATGCTCGGCGGGCGACGGCGCAAAAAATATATAATTTGTTTTAAACATTTAACATCAACAATCAATAAAAACTATGAACGTATTGGTAATAGGCGGCGCAGGATACATAGGCAGCCACTGCGTAAGACAACTAATCAAGGCGGGGCACAAGCCCGTTGTTTTGGACAACCTCGTCTACGGGCACACGGGAGCGCTCCTGCCCGAAGTCAAGTTCTACAAGGGCAACCTTGAAGACAAAAAGACTGTAGGCGAAATTCTCGAAGCCGAAAAAATAGACCTTGTAATGCACTTTGCGGCGTTCATCAACGTGGGCGAATCGGTAAGCAACCCGCTCAAGTACTACAAAAACAACGTCTCGGGCGTGGTGAATCTGCTCGAAACCATGATTGAGCACAACGTGAAGAAATTCGTTTTCTCCTCCACCTGCGCGACGTTCGGAATTCCCGAAAAGCTCCCGCTGGTTGAAGATATGCCGCAACACCCTATAAACCCCTACGGACAGACGAAGCTCGACGTTGAAAATATGCTCAAAAACTGCGCGAGAGCCTACGGGCTGAATTCGGTAGCCTTTAGGTATTTCAATGCCTCGGGTGCGGCGGAAGACGCCACCATAGGCGAAGACCATACGCCCGAATCCCACCTGATTCCGCTGGCTATCTACGCGGCTATGGGCAAGCGCCCGCCGCTAAAAGTTTTCGGCAACGACTACAACACGCCCGACGGCACATGCCTGCGCGACTACGTTCACGTTGACGACCTCAGCCGCGCGCACATAGCCGCGTTCGACAAGCTCGAAGGCGACGGAAAGTTCCTCCACTACAACCTCGGCACGGGCACGCCCAATTCGGTTCTCGAAATCATCAAGGGCGTTGAAAAGGTTAGCGGCTTGAAAGTTCCGCACGAATTTGCGCCTCGCCGCCCGGGAGACCCCGATGCCCTCTACGCAAACTCAGAGAAGGCGAAAAAGGAGCTGGGCTGGAAAATAAAATACACGAACGTAGAGGACATCATAGCCACCGCGTGGGCGTGGCACTCAAAACACCCCGACGGATTCGGCGACAAAAAATAACATTTTAAAACAATGAATACTTTAAAGGAAAAATTCGACAAAGCCGGTCAGGGGCACGTTTTCAAATATTTCGACGCCCTCGACAAGGCGCGACAGAACGCGCTGCTCGAGCAGCTTGAATCGGTCGATTTGGACGAGCTAAAGCACCTCAACGAAACCCTCGTTTTCGCCAAGAACGCCGACGCGGGCATCGACTTTGCAAAGCTTACGCCCGCCCCGTACATTCCGCTTCCCGCGGACAAGACGACCGATGCAAAATGGCGGGAGGCCAAGAAAGTCGGAGAAGCGGCGATAAGAGCGGGCAAGGTTGCCGCGTTCGTGGTCGCCGGCGGTCAGGGCACGCGTCTGGG
>DAVZIV010000389.1:0-1435 GCA_052273125.1 Candidatus Merdousia sp.
CGTGGAAGCCGCTTCAGAAGCCGCTTCAAAAGTCGGCGAAGTTTCGTCGGTAGACGTAATCGCAAGACCCCACGACGAGCTTGTAAAGCTTGGTTGCTTCTCGTTCTAATAAAATTTTAGAACCCATATGAAGAGGATTTTAATAGCAAACGTAGGTTCGACAAGCTACAAATACACGCTTTTCGACGCGTCCGCCGACGGCACATGCAAAGAGCTTGTCCGCAACGGAATGGACAGGGTAAGCGACTACGAAGAGGCTATTAAGCGCTCGCTTGAAGAGCTGAAGCAAAAGGGTTTCGACGCGTCGAAGATAGACGCAGTTGCGTTTAAGACAGTTTTGGGCAAGGACGTTTCGGGGCTTAGGGAAGCCGACGGCGCGGTAGTAGACGCGCTCGAGGCGATGAGCCTTGTCGCTCCGGCGCACAATCCGCCCTACGCCGCGGCAATAAAGGCTTTCGGCAACGTTTTGCCCTCGGCAAAGAAGGTCGTGCTGTTCGAGACCTCGTTCTACCAGTGGGCGGACGAGGCGTGGAAACACTACGCCGTGCCCGCAAAGTGGTACGAAATAGGAATCCGCAGAAACGGCTTCCACGGGGCGTCGCACAAATTCGCCGCCGAACGCGCCGCCGAACTCTGCGGCAGGGAAGACGCCGCGGAGGCCGCAAAGACTCTCTACATCAGAAACAGCCGCGCGGAGCTTGAAAAGCCGTTCAGGCTTGTCAACTGCCACTTGGGCGGTTCGTCTTCGGTTTGCGGAATACTCAACGGCGCTTCGATTGGCTCGAGCATGGGTTTCACGCCCCAGAGCGGACTGCCGCAGAACAACCGCGTCGGCGATCTCGACTCAATGGCGGTTCCCTACGCGATGTCGGTTTTGGGAATCTCCGCCGAAGAGGCAATGCGCCAGCTTTCAAAAGACGGCGGACTGCTCGGAATCAGCGGCGTTTCCAACGACATGCGAGACTTGGCGAAAGCCGCCTCCGAAGGCGACAAAAACGCAAAGCTGGCAATCGACGTCTTGGTGTATTCGACGCGCTCGTACATCGGCCAGTTTATGGTTCAGATGGGCGGTATCGACGCAATCAGCTTCAGCGGCGGCATAGTCGAGAACAACCCGTGGCTCAGAGAGGCCATTTTGAGGCCTCTTTCGGCATTCGGTATGGAGCTTGACGCGCAGGCGAACGCCGCGGCGGTTAAGAAAGACGCCGTGATTTCCTCTCAAAATTCAAAAATCAAAGCGCTGACGGTGGTGGCAAACGAAGAGCTTGTCATTGTCCGCGAGGCGGTAAAATATCTGGAAAAATAATTTAACAAAATAAAAAAAGGTAAAAAAATGGCAAAAGCAATTGGAGTATTGGAAACTAAAGGTTTGGTGGCTCTGGTCAAGGGCGTAGACGCTATGCTCAAGGCCGCGGACGTAAGCTTGGCGGGCCCC
>DAVZIV010000390.1:0-1425 GCA_052273125.1 Candidatus Merdousia sp.
CGACCGTCTCGGCAGGGCGCGCAACCGAAAGGTTGAAAAGCGTGGCGAAAATGCTTGACGCGCCGCGCCGCAATGCCACTATGGACGGCTTAAAAACACCCTTTTTATACAATTTACTATGAATACAAAAATCGAAAACATCAAATACAAGAAAGAAAATCGTTGTCGCCTTCACGGAAGCCGAAGTCGCCGACGAAAAAGCAAAAGTCATTGACGAATTTGTCCGCGGCGCGAAAATTTCGGGTTTCCGTCCGGGGCACGCCCCAAAAGCGATGGTCGAAAAGACCTATGCGCAGTCGATAAACGCCCAGACCGAAAGAGCCATCACAAGCAAGGCAATCGACGCAATGAACAAGATTGAAGGTTTCGACATCTACTCAATCGTGAACATTGAAAACGACGACAAGTCGGGCTGCGTTCTCACTTTCACGGCCGACATCTATCCCGAGGTAAAACTTCCCGAATCTTTGGAAACTTCTGTGGAGCTCAAGTCCGCCGACGCCACCGAAGAGGAAATCAACAACGCTATTGAGTACTACCGCAACCAGCGCGCCAAATACAACGAAGTCGACCGCGAAATCAAAAAAGGCGATTTTGTCCGCCTTTCCTACTCGGGTAAAATCGACGGCAAGCCCGTAGCCGAACTCGCCAAGGATATGCCCATTTACGCCGACCAGAAGTCAACTTGGGAAGAGGCCGGCAACGAATCCGCCCCCGGAATTCAGGGCATTGTTCAGGGCATTGTCGGTATGAAGAAGGGTGAAAAGAAGGTTGTTTCGCACGAATTCGCCAAGGAGTTCCCCGTAGCCGAATTGGCGGGCAAAAAGGCCGACTACGACGTAGAAATTCTCGAAATACGCGAAAAGGTTCTTCCCGAAATCGACGCCGACTTCCTCAAGGCTCTCGACGCCAAAGACGCCGACGACATGAAGGCGAAAATCAAGGCTTCCATCGAATCCGACAAGAGGAACAACAACGAGGTAATGAAGCGCCAGATGGCAGTCGAACAGCTTCTCGACAAGGTTGAATTCCAGCTCCCCGAAAGCGCAATCGAAGACGAGCGCGACTCCATCATTGAAGAAATGACGATGCGTTTCATTTCCTCGGGCGCTTCCAAAGCCGACATCGAAAAGAACAAGGACGCCCTTGTTGAAACTTCCAAAAAGGAAGCCGAAGGCCGTGCAAAAATGCGCATTTTCCTCAACCGCGTGGCAAAGTCTGCCGATTTGAAAATCGACAATGACGACATGGGCAGGGTGCTCTGGCAGGAAGCCATGCGCACGCGCATCAAGCCCGAAGATTTGATTAAGCAGCTCAAGAGAGAGCCTGCGCGCGCCAATCGGTTGCGTGCCGACGCTCTCTTGCAGAAGGCAATCAACTTCATTGCCGAAAAGGCAACTGTCACCATCAAATAGCGCAGGCGCG
>DAVZIV010000391.1:0-1414 GCA_052273125.1 Candidatus Merdousia sp.
CGGCGGCACGGCTCTCGGTAAGCAGGCGGCTACACCGTAACCGTTCCCGCGGGCTTCATTATGCCTGTGTTCTCGGTTCGCGAAGTTTCCACAACGGTCACAATCTTCGACGGCGCGACAGTCGTTCTCGGCGGTCTCACAAGAGAAGAAGTCATCTCCGTTCACGACAAAGTTCCGCTCTTGGGCGATATTCCGCTCATCGGCAGACTCTTCCAGTCGAAGGGCGAATCCCGCCAGAAGAAGAACTTGATGATATTTGTAACCGCCAACAGAATCTCCCCCGGAGGCAGCGTGCACCGCGAACAGTTCGCAGATATGCGCCCCGGCAGCGTTTACCAGAATCCGACAATCGTTTCCCCCGGCGGCGCAGTCCAGCGCCTCTCGGAAGACGCAAATCAGGTTCAGTAATATCATATCTTCCGACCAAAAAGCGACGGTATCCCGTCGCTTTTTTTGTGTCTTTACTTCTTGAATTGTTAATTGTTGTTGCGCTTCAGTTGAATCTTGACAAGGCGGCGCGCAACGTATTGTAATAACCGCATTATTTTGCCCCCGTAGTTCAATGGATAGAACAATGGATTCCGGTTCCATCGATCCGAGTTCGACTCTCGGCGGGGGTGGTTTCTATCTATCATAGCAAATCATTTTATATCTATGGATAATTCCGCCTCCCCGCGCGGGGAAAACTTCCTCAAACGCCTTTACAACTGGACTATATCGTGGGCGCAGACGCCATATTGCATTGCCGCCCTTGCGGTTTTGGCTTTTGCGGAGTCTTCGTTCTTCCCCATTCCGCCCGACGTTTTGCTGATACCCGTTGTTTTTGCGCTGCCTAAAAAGTGGTGGTATGCGGCTTTTGTTTGCACGTTCTTTTCGGTTCTCGGCGGCGTCTTCGGCTGGATAATTGGGCACTACTCGTGGGCTGCTCTAAGTGATATTTTCTATCAATACATACCCGGCTTTACGCCCGAATTGTTTGAAAAGGTCAGCGCCATGTACAAGGAGAACGCGTTTCTGGCGGTCTTCGGCGCGGCGCTAACGCCCATTCCGTACAAGATTTTCACGATTGCCGCGGGCGTTTGCGATGTCCCCATGGCGGAGTTCGTGCTCGGCTCCATTGCGGGGCGCGGCGGCAGGTTTTTTCTTGTGGCAATCATAATTTGCATTGTCGGCGAAAAGGCAAAGCCGTTCATTGAAAAGTATTTCAATCTGCTTGTTTCGGCGTTTTTCGTCCTTTTGGTTTTGGGATTTATTGCGATAAAATACATGATTTAAGGATTTCCTATGAAGCGCAAAATTTTGGGAATTGACATCGGAGGCTCGGGCGTAAAGGGTTCACAAAAGGAAAGAAAATGCTGGTTTTTGCCGGCCTTCCCTGGGAACATGAGGGCAAGCTTTACAACGTGTCAGCAGC
>DAVZIV010000392.1:0-1386 GCA_052273125.1 Candidatus Merdousia sp.
CGGAATTTTCGTCTTCACCACGCACGAGAGGCTCACCCCGGAACACGCTCGGTATTGGAGCGCCGAGGAAAAGCAGTGGAAGTGCGGCTCGCAAAATCCCGTGCTTGACGACTTCGGCGACATTTTCTACGCGGGCGACCACGGCAACGTATTCATACATTCGCCGACCGACGCGGAAGTTTCCGAAGCGCTCGCCGCAGCGGGATTTTCGGAAATTTTCAAAAATTTGCGCTCTCGGATAGCCGAAGAGCCTTCGGCAGTTGTCGATTTTTCCGACGACTGCGTTTTTAGGGTTGTAAAAAAATTATAACGGGAAAAAATCATGGGTTTTATTGAAAAATTCTTTGTATCTGTTATGGCGACTGTTGTTGCAACATCGGCTCTTTTGTACGCCGACGGCGTTTCCGCCGACGAAAACCTCAAGATAAAAAAATACCCCAACGGTTTCACCGCTGCGGTATATAAAAATTCCGAGCCCCCCAAGCGCTGCTCCATGCGCCTGCTTGTCAAGTCGGGTTCGCTGTTCGAGACCGACGGCGAGCGCGGCATTGCCCACTACATAGAGCATATGGCGTTCAACGGCACTAAGCATTTTCCCTCGGGCGATATGACCGAATATTTCCAGCGTCTGGGCATGGCTTTCGGCAGCGACACCAACGCCCACACGAGCTTTTCGGAAACCGTCTACAAGCTCGAGCTTCCCGAAGTCGGCGACAAGGTTGTGGACGAAAGCCTTCTGCTTTTGCGCGACTACGCCGATTCAATGACATTCGAGCAGAAATTCATCGACGGCGAGCGCAGCGTGATTCTTGCCGAAATGAACGCCCGCGACGACGCCAACTACCGCCGCGCCGTCCGCGAAATCTCCCTTGCGTTCAAGGGTATGGGCTTTGCCGATAGAATGCCAATCGGCACTGCGGGCGTAATCAAGGGCGTAAACCGCCCCGACTTTGTGAAGTTCTACACCGAAAACTACCGCCCCGACAATATGGTTTTGGTTGTCGTAGGCGATGTAGAGCCGGAGGCAATTTTTGCAAAGGTGGATAAAATTTTCGGCGGGTTCAAAGCCCCCGCCGCCCCCGTGCGCAAAATGGCGCTTGGCCCGCTCGATTCCAAAAAAGGCGGCATAGGCGGCGAAAAGCTGGATATTGATTTCGATTCAATGTCGGTGCCCAACCTCTCCAACTCCTCGGCGTCGCTTTCCATAGTGCGCGAGGCAAAAGGGTCGCTCGACACGGTTGAATCGCGCGCGGAAAGCGACAGGCTCAACCTGCTCGGCTACGTTCTCAACGCGCGTTTCCAGCGCATTGCCGACAATCCCGACGCAAAAATTACCGGCGGCGGCGCGTCGTATTACGACTATTGCTCGAAGGCGCTCGTCTTTTC
>DAVZIV010000393.1:0-1362 GCA_052273125.1 Candidatus Merdousia sp.
AATATTCGCAAATGGGCGCGGAGGAAATCCATACAATAGGCGGCATATACCGCAAGTTGCCCTTTGACTACTATCTCGATGTAGTGCGCGCCGTCAAACGCGCCGACAAAAATTTGAACGTGGTTTCATACACGGTTTCCGAATGCGCGCTGATGTCGGAAGTTTCGGGCTTGCCGCTGCGCGATGTCATGCAAAAACTCGTCGAGGCGGGCACGGACGCCCTCCCCGGGGGCGGCGCGGAAATTTTCGCGAGCCAAGTCCGCGCAAAAATTACGCCCAACAAACTTTCGGGGAGGCAGTGGCTCGCGGCAATGCAGACCGCCCACGAAGCCGGACTAAAGACAAACGCCACAATGCTTTACGGACATATAGAAACGCCCGAAGACGTTGTAGAACACTTGGATATGCTAAGGCTCCAGCAGGATATTTCGGGCGGGTTCAAGGCGTTTGTGCCGTTGCCGTTCAGGCAGGGCGGCAGCGCAATTCCCGCAAAAAATTCTGGCGTCTACGACTTGAAAATATGCGCCATAGCCCGCCTTATGCTCGACAATTTTGCGCACATACGCGTGCCCGTGCCGCACTTCGGCGACAGAATGACGCAGATTCTGCTCAACTGGGGCGCCGACGACATCGGCGGAACGCACTGGCACGAAGAGGTTGCCGCATCGGCGGGCGCGCCCGAGTACACGCGCACTCCCGAATTTATGCGCGGAATAATAACGTCGGCGGGGTTCAAGCTCGTGAAGACAAATTCAAACTATGCGCTATAGCCTCGGGGGAGTTTCATTTATAAACAGCCTGCCGTTCTTTTACGGCAGGGAATCCGACGTTTTCGACATATCCTTGAATGTGCCCTCCGAATTGAACGCGGCCATTGTGGACGGCAAGTTCGACGCCTCGATGATTTCGCGCTGGGTGTACCCGTCGTGCGCGGCGGAATACGCGGTTTTGCCGAATTTTTGCATAGGCGGCGACGGCGAAATAATGTCGATTAAGCTGATGTCGAAATTCGACATTTCCGAGCTGGAGAGGGGTTCTATTTTCATTACTCCGCAGACGGGAACTTCGTCGAGGGCGTACCGCAGGATATGCCGCAGCCGCTTCGGGTTCGACATTTTCGACCTGCCGCGCAAGCCCGTAGACAAGGCGGACACCGTAATTCTGATAGGAGACGCTGCTATGCTTTTCGATTCCTCGAAATTTTCGCACTGCTACGACTTGGGCGAGCTTTGGCGCGACTGGGCGGGGTGCAAAATGCTCTATTCTGTGTTCGTCGTCAGGCGCAGCCTCTACGCGGAAATAGCCCCGAAGCTCGCCGCTTTTTTGGACGCGTCTTTGGCGGCGTTCGCGGCGGACAACTCG
>DAVZIV010000394.1:0-1360 GCA_052273125.1 Candidatus Merdousia sp.
CAGGGAGTCGGTGCCCGCGGCGGGCTCGTTCGGCTCTCTGATGGGGCCGAACATCGCCTACGAAGTTGCGCAGGACAAGTATGCCGAAGCTGTCGTTGCGCTGGATTCGCACTCCGATGCCGCAGACGCGGCAAAATGCTTCTGCACGCCGCATTTCAAGGTTCGACCCGCAGACGATGTTGTGGGCGTTGAAATAGGCGCGGCGCTCAAAAATATTGTAGCCCTTGCCGCCGGCTTTTGCGACGGCATGCAGCTTGGCGCAAACACAAAGGCTATTGTTATGGCGCGCGGCTTTCAGGAAATCTACCGCGCGGCGGCGGCAATGGGCGCTTGGAGCGACTCTTTCATAAAGGAATCGGCAATTCTCGGCGACGTGCTCACAACCTGCATGAGCCCCGATTCCCGCAACAGGACAACGGGCGAGCGCCTCGGGCGCGGAATGACCGCCGACGCCGCGGTAGCCGAACTCAAGGGGCGCGTGTGCGCGGGGCTCGAAACTATACAGATTTGCAGAATGTTCGAGAACTCCTACCACGTGAATCTTCCCATTATGACGGCTCTCTGCGACCTTTCCGAAGGCAGGATAGACTGCCAAACCTGCCTGAGCCGAATGCTATCTTAGGCGGGCATTCAAAGGCACAAAAAGTTTTCCGCAAAACGGCACGGTTCATAACCGCGCCGTTTTTTGGTTGCAAGAAGGCGCAACTTCGGGTAGGAAACCCTGTCAAGTACGCGAATTTGTCCATATGGAAAAACGGGAAAAGAAAATCAGCAGAAGAAAATTTTTCGGCAAGGGAATTTTGGCTTCGTGCTTCGGCTACACGTTGGCGGTAGACGCCTCAAATCTCTTTGCCGACGCCGCCAAACCCCAGCGGGGAAAGGCGCCAGCCCAATCCGCAAAAAAACGCGCACCCCGCGCCAATCCCCAGACCCAAGCGCCATAACGATGCCGTTGCGTCTACGCCCATCGAAGGCGAGCGCGTGATGGAAAAAGTCGCAATAGACTGCGATGTGCTCGTGGCAGGCGGAGGTCTTTCGGGCATTTGCGCGGCGCTTTCGGCGGCGCGCGAGGGTGCGAAAGTCGTTCTCATGGAAGACCGATCGCACCTCGGCGGCAATGCCAGCAGCGAGATACGAATGCACCCGCTTGGAATCAAGGCGGACAAAATCGGCTGGCGCGAAGGCGGCATAATAGAAGAACTTCTGCTTGAAAACATAGCGCGCAATCCCGAATTTTCGTGGGGAAGCTGGGACTTGCTCCTCTACGAAAAATGCACGAACGAAAAGAACATCACATTGCTGCTCGACACAACTTTGGTTTCGGCAAATACGGGCGAAGACGGCGCAATCACGTCGGCAA
>DAVZIV010000395.1:0-1327 GCA_052273125.1 Candidatus Merdousia sp.
GCCGATTCGCCGCAAGAAAGCCGCCGACCCCGCCTTTCCCCCTACTAACAACTCCGCCCTTCCCCATCTTCCGCGCAGCAATAACCGCCCGACGCCCGAGCTCAAAAGGCTTGACGATGGGGCAAGCGCGGGTAGACTTCGGAAAATTGTTGTAAAAATGGGTATTCGGGCGAAGTTTCTATTGTATATTATATTGCCGCTGCTTGTTGCCGGCGCGGCTGCGGCGTTCTATACGTCGTCGAAGAATTTTTCCATGCTGCAAACGTCGACGAAGCGGGCGTTCGTGCTCGACACCGAACTTGCCGCCGCGAAAATATCCACGGAAAACATACGCGCAATAGCCGTGGCGAAAAGCGCGGCGGTTTCGGCGGAAGTGCTCTTCGGCAACAGACCGTCGAGCATAAAGATGATTCGCCAGATACTCGAGTCGTTTTCGATGTATTCGGGGGCGTCGATTGCCTATTCAATCAATGCCGACTTCAACGACTTCCGCGCCGACTTGGGGCTTAAAAACATACGCGACGGCAAAGACGTGCTCGCCGACGGCGCAATAGACTCCTACGATTTCGCCTCGAACAAAACATCGTCAACCGTAGACGACTGGATTGCCGCATCCGGCGGCGGGCGCTTTGCCGCATACATAGCCCGCGTAGACGGCGATTTGGTGCTCTCGCCGATGTCAGAAACCGACATAGGCGCGGGATTCTCCGCCCTGCGCAAGCGAATAGACTCGGGCGAAAAAGACCTCTTCTTAGTGGGCGAGCCGTACATAGGAGAATCCAAAACAATGTCGGTGAAATACTCGGCGGCGATAATGTCGGATTCGCGCTTCGCAGGCGAAGTGTCTTTCGTCTCCGATTTCGCAAGAATTCAGGCGGTGTTCTCCACGCTTAAAATCTCGGGCGGAGAGGAGTATTTTTTAATCAGCCCGCAAAACAGAATCATAGCCTCGAGCCGCTTTGAAAACATAAAATCCGTTCTGATTACCGACTACTACCTCGATTCGGCGGGCAACCTCGTGCAAAATTTTTTGAAGGAGGAAAACGGCGTTCTCTCGCGCGACGAAAACTCGAAGGTTGACCTCTCAAAATACAACGGCTTCTACTCGGCGATTCTCCAGTACGCGGTGAACTCGGCGAAAAACTCCGCGGCGCTGACGGCGGAGGCGTCGGAAAAAAACGTGTCCACTTTCAGAAGCTCGCGCTCGGCGCAACGCTATTATGTGGACATCTCGCAGGCGAAAGGCTCCAAGTGGCTCGTGGTGCATATCCGCCCCGAAGTCGATTTTCTCAACGCGGCGGCGGCTTCGCTTGCGGGCAACTTGACA
>DAVZIV010000396.1:0-1323 GCA_052273125.1 Candidatus Merdousia sp.
GTAAAATCCTACAATATCCCCACATACAAAAAGGATTCCGCCGCAAAATAGCGGTTTCTCCGCGCGCGCGTCGGCAAAGTATTTTATTTTTTAATGCCTTTTTTGGGGCGATTTGAAAAAAAATGCTTTACTAACGCGAGGTTTTTGTATTTTTTTCAATAAATCACTTTACTTATTCCCCTAAACAAAACAGATGAGTTCCAAGTCTAAGCTTATAATAAATTGCGCCGCGACGCACGTTTCGGCGTCGCAATTTGCCGTTTCCGCGGGGCGTTTGCAGCTTGAAAGTTTTTCCGCGCAGGAGTTGTCCTACGACTATTCCATTCAAGAGGAATGGTTGCCCGCGTTAAAGGCGGCTCTTAGCTCGATGAAGATAAAAGGCAACGCAACCGTCATAGCGCCGTCGATGTTGCTTCTGACAAAAACCATAAAAGTGCCGCACGTCTCGGCGGCGAACCAGCGCGAAGTGGTGTCGGTGGAAGTTTCAAAAAACATTCCCTACCCGCTTTCCGAACTGGTCTGGGACTATCAGGTTGTCTCCGACGACGGCATTGAAACGGAAATCTTTTTGGCGTCGATGCGTGCCCAGGACGCCGACGAACTATGCCAAACACTTTCGTCAATCGGCATAGTTGTAGACGATATAGACGCCTCTTCGGTTCTCGACTACAACGCGTGGAAATATTGCGGCTTGCAGCCCGATTCCATCGTGCTCAATGTGGGCGCGAAATTCTCCAATATGCTTATCGTCCGTCCCGACGGAATGTTCGTGCGCAGTATCGCAGTGGGCGGCAACGTCATAACGCAAACCATTGCAGACTCTCTCGGTCAGAGCTTTGTCGGAGCGGAGGAACTCAAGCGCCGCTATATGGCGAGCGAATCCGCAGGCTTGGCGGGTTCGGAACACTTTGAAACGGGCGTAGAAACGCTCAAAAAACGCCTATGCGACGAACTCCGCCGCTCGGTAATTAACTACCGCCGCCAAAGCAGGGTAAATCCCCCTGTAAAAATCTACCTCACGGGCGGCGCGGGTCGTCTTGCGGGTTTGGCCGAAGCCCTTTCGGAAAACCTGAAAATGGAGGTTGAATTTATCGACGTTTCGGCAAGCATTTCCGTCTCGCCGAAGGTCAACAATTCGTATGTGTCGGAAAACGTCTGCCGCCTGACGGAAGTTGTCGGCGAGGCGGCCAGAATGCTTTATCCCGACGCAATGGGCGTGAATCTGTTGCCCGCGCACATCGTTTCCGAACGCGCATTCGCAAGAAAGCGCCCCGTATTTTTGTTGGCGGCGGCTCTTCTTGTGGCGTCCGTCGTTCCCCCGTA
>DAVZIV010000397.1:0-1317 GCA_052273125.1 Candidatus Merdousia sp.
AGGGCATTCCCTCGGGAGTCTTCGCAGGCCCCGCATAGTAAATTGGGTGGTCCTTGATGTATTGCGGCAACCCCTCGCCCCTGTCGAGACGCTCCTTGAGCTTGGCGTGGGCAATGTCGCGACCGACAATGATTGTACCCGTGAGCTTCAGACGCGTTTTTACGGGATACTTTGAAAGCTCGGCAAGGATTTCGGGCATCGGTTTGTTGAGGTCTATTGCCACAGCGCCGTCGGAAGTGTTTACACCGCGATACTTGGCGGGAATGTACTTGCCGGGGTCGTATTCAAGCTGCTCAAGCCAAACGCCGTTTTCGTCAATCTTGCCCTTCACGTTTCTGTCGGCGGAGCAGGAAACGCCCAAACCAATCGGGCAGCTCGCTCCGTGGCGCGGCATTCTGATGATACGAATGTCCAAGGCGAAATTCGCGCCGCCGAACTGCGCACCAATGCCCAGCTTTCTGGATTCCTCCAAAATGCGTTTTTCAAGCTCGACATCGCGGAAGGCATGCCCGAGCTCGTTGCCGCTTGTGGGCAGGTTGTCGTAGTACTTTGTTGAAGCCATCTTGACGGTCTTCAAGCACAGCTCCGCACTCGTTCCGCCGATTACAAAGGCGATGTGGTACGGGGGGCACGCCGCCGTGCCCAAGCTCTTCATTTTTTCGACCATGAACGGAATGAGGCGCTCGGGCGTAAGAATAGCCTTTGTCTCCTGATAGAGATACATTTTGTTCGCCGAACCGCCGCCCTTTGCGACAAAGAGGAATTCGTACTTGTCAGACTCGGTGGAATAAATGTCAATCTGGGCGGGAAGATTGCAGCGCGTGTTGACTTCCTTCCACATGTTGAGCGGCGCATTTTGAGAATAGCGGAGATTTTCCTGCGTGTAACAGTCGAAAACGCCCTTTGAAAGATACTCGGCGTCGCAGGAATCAGTCCAGACGCGCTGGCCTTTCTTGGCGACAATCGTAGCCGTGCCCGTATCCTGACACAGCGGCAGCTTGCCCATGGAGGCAACTTCGGCATTTCTGAGCATGGTCAGGGCAACGCTCTTGTCGTTTTCGCTCGCCTGCGGATCTTCGAGAATTTTCGCGACAAGCTGCAAATGCGCGGGGCGCAGGAAGAACGAAACGTCTCGCATGGCGGTGCGCGCCAAAAGCGTCAGGGCTTCGGGAGCGACCTTGAGGATTTTCCTGCCCTCAAATTCGGCTGTTGAAACAAAATCCTTGGTCAGCAGGCGATACTTTGTACTTTCGTCCTTCGCCAAGGGGAACATGGGTTGATACTTAAACTCGGGTGTCATAAATTTGAATATCGGAT
>DAVZIV010000398.1:0-1310 GCA_052273125.1 Candidatus Merdousia sp.
CGGAAAGGTTATGCTGGAATTTTAATATGAATAAAACGCAACCCAAAGACACAAAAAACCTGACTCTTTTAGGCTCGGGGCTCAAAGGCAAGGCAAGGGCGTCGAAAAAGCTGGAGGTGTTCCCCAACAAGACGAAGAACGCCTACCTCGTGGAACTTTACACCGACGAATTTACATGCCTGTGCCCCGTCACGGGACAGCCCGATTTTGCGAAAATCAAAATATCGTACGCGCCGCGGGAAAAGATAGTGGAGAGCAAATCGCTCAAGCTCTATTTGTGGTCGTTCCGCAATCAGGGCTGCTTCCACGAGCACATAACAAATGTCATTTTGGACGACCTCTGCGCGGTGCTCGACCCCGTCTGGTGCAGGGTGGAGGGCGACTTCAACGTGCGGGGCGGCATAGCCATAAAAGTTTCCGCCCAAAAGGGGACGCGTCCCGACAACGTATAGAATAAATGTCCGCCGGGAAAACATCGCTTTCCGTTTTGACGGCTGCGGCTGCCGCGCTGCTTGCCTTTGCCTGCGCGCTCGCGGGCGGGGATTCGCGCGGCGGGTTGGAGAACCTTATGCAAAGCGTCGTGAAAATAGACGTCTGGGAAGCCGAACACGGAACTGCCCGCGCGGACGAGCCTGCGGTCGGCTCGGGCGCCATAATTTCGCCCGACGGCTACATCATTACGAACGCGCACGTAGTCAACCCGTACGCCGAAAAAATCGTCATTACGCTGCCGTGTCTGGAGCGCGTCGGCGCAAAGCTCGTCGGCTGGGACCACTGGACGGACATCTCGCTGCTGAAGCTCGATTCCGCCGAAATAAAAAGGCGCAACCTGAAATTTTCGCACGCGCAATTCGGAAATTCCGACACCGTTAAAAGCCCCGACGAAGTCTACGCCGTCGGCACGCCCTACGGCTGCGCGCGAACCGTCACGCGCGGAATAATTTCAAACAACAAGCGCTACTTCGACGGCGAGCTTGACGACAACGGCTACGAAACCGGCGTCTTCAACACTTGGCTGCAAACCGACGCCGCCATAAACCCCGGCAACAGCGGCGGCCCGCTGGCGCTGCCCGACGGCAAAATAATAGGCATAAACACGAGGGCTGCGGTGATGTCCAACAATCTCGGCTTTGCGGTGCCGTCCAACGTGGTGCGCGACGTTGTGGAAAAGCTCAAGAAAAACGGCTGCGTTGTGCGCGCCTACACGGGCATAACGCTCACCCCCGCGCAGGAAATGAACGACAGTCTTGCCGACGGGGCGCGCGGCGCGCTTGTAAAAGGCGTAGACACGGGTTCGCCCGCCGACGCCG
>DAVZIV010000399.1:0-1310 GCA_052273125.1 Candidatus Merdousia sp.
CATAAGGGCGGCCTCGAAAAATTCGGCGGAATAAAGGACAAAAAAATAGCGGGCATCACCGACGGCATCATAGACTCCTGCGCGCAGGCAAAATTCCTCTTTCCCGAGGCGGAAAAAATCAAAAAAATTCCGTATTCAAAAATATCAAAGCTTGACGAAAACTACATTTTGTTGTTGCCGGCCTCCCAAAACTTTCCGACGGAATATCTGCAGGATTTGGCAAACTTCATAAAGGTTGGCGGAACGGCAATCCATACCGGCGGATACCCGCTATACTACGACGAAGGCGGCAAGGCGCGCGGCAACGCGGGAATCAATATGTTCGGCGCAAACATAAAGCCGCACTGGGGTTACTCGCCCGTCCTGCCCTCTAAAATGGACGTAAAAGTGCCTAAGACAAAAGTATTCGGGAATGTGAACGTAGACGAAATGCGCGACATTCGCTGCTTCAATTTCGACACGTCGAAAGCCCCCGATGGAACGCAGATGATTCCGCTGGTCCAGCGCGAGGTAAACGGACAGACGATAACGCCCGCAGCCGCCTACAAATTCCCGTCGGGTGGAATATTCATAAGTATTGCCTCGAACGACGGCCCCTGCATTTCCGAACCGTTCCAAGCCGCGCAGCTCGTCAAAAACTACCTGTTTTTGTTATCGCGCGGCATACCCAAAGTGTTCAACTATAACTTCCGCTCGCACGGCGAGGTGTCCGTCTACGAGGGGGCGTTCGGTATTATCCGCAAGGATATGAGCGAAAAACCCGCCTTCCACGCATATCAGACATTGACAAAACTCATTGGAAACCATCCGAAAATCACATACGCTTGCAAAGACGGAATTTCTCGCGCCGACTGGATTTCGCCCGACGGCTCGCCCGTCTGCGCAATCTGGGCGCTCGACGGCAAAAGCATTTCAGCGGAAATAACGCTTGAAGGCGCCTCCTACAAAATACTCAAAATAGGCGGCAAAACGGCAAAGAAAGGCGACATTGACGGCGGCACAAAAACAATCAAGAGGAAAATCGGCATATTCCCGTTCTACACGCTCGGCGCAAAAGTCAAATCCATAACGCCAATCAAACAAAAATAACTTCCAATAAATCAAAATAAAAAATAGCACTCCAAATCGGAGTGCTATTTTTGCGTTTTATGCGGTTTTGCCGAATTAGAACCAGCCCTTTCTCATGGGCGGGTTTATGTATTTGTCGGCGGCTACATTGCCCGCGCAGCGCGCGTTGGCGCTGTCCCAAACAATGTCCGCGCCCGTCTGCAATGTGACGTTGCCAAGCTGGATTGTTTCCGAAAGCGGGC
>DAVZIV010000400.1:0-1289 GCA_052273125.1 Candidatus Merdousia sp.
GCCCTCGCCGCCCGTCGCCGCCGAAACCGCGTACCATTTGAGCATAAACGGCACGGCTATTATTGTTGCCGCCGTCGGCAGAAGTGTCTTTTTGAAATACTCGCCGTACGGGTCTTTGACAAGCGCCGCCGCCAGAATTGCAACGGAAAGCCCCGCTATGATGTCTCCGCCCGCCGTCGTTGCCGCACAGGGGATTTTCAGCCCGAAAGCCGCGAAAATGTCTGGTGTAGAGAATGCGAAAATCAAGATTGTTGCAACTTGCACGAATGCGCATTTGGGCGCGAAGCCAGCCTTGCGCAACAGCGTGCAGACTTCGTAGTTTGCCCCGAGCGCCAACGCGCAGATGAGCGCGCAGAATCCCGCGCTTTTGCCGTAGATAATTGCAAAAACGGCTATCGCCCATAAAACGAGCGTGCTGAAAATTCTCTTTCCCATTATTTTGAAATCTGTTCCGATGTTAATCCGTAGCGGCGTTCCCTCTTCGAGTATTCGGCGACAGCCTCTTCAAGCTCTTTCGCGCCGAATTCGGGCCAGTGAACCTGCGTGAAATACAGTTCCGCATACGCGCCCTGCAACATCAAGTAGTTGCTCAGCCGCTCCTCGCCCGAAGTTCGTATGATGAGGTCGGGATCGGGAATTTCTGCGGTATCGAGCCTTGCGGCTATCGCGCGCCAGTCAATTTCCGCGGGCGAAAGCTTTCCCGCAGCTGCGTCTGCGGCTATTGAGCGCACAGCGCGCGTGATTTCGTCGCGCGAACCGTAGTTGAGGGCGATCACCAAAGTTTGGTTTTTTGCGTCCTTTGTCGCCGCCTTTATGTGGGCGATGGATTTTTGACAATAGTCGGGCAGGGCGGAAATATCGCCGATTGTTTCAAAGCGGATTCCGTTTTTTACAAAGTCTTTTTCGTTCGCCTTTATCGACGCGTCGAGCAGGTGCATCAATGCCGAAACTTCCGCCTTTGGCCTGTTCCAATTTTCCGACGAAAACGCGTAAAGGGTTATGTATTTTACGCCCAACTTGTCGGCGGCTTCAAGCACTGTGCGGATTTGCTGCGCCCCTTTTTTGTGTCCTTCAATGCGCGTTTTATTTTGCGATTTCGCCCAGCGCCCGTTTCCGTCCATTATAATGGCAATGTGTTGCGGAATATTGGTTGTGTCTTGGTTCGGACTCATAAAAACAAAAAAAGGGGTCAGGTTACCTACGGCACATCTGAAAGAACACTACCGTTGCTTTCTTCCGAATCTGGCGGGGTTCGCGCCTTTGCAGATTGCATAGGACCCGACCTTGCC
>DAVZIV010000401.1:0-1255 GCA_052273125.1 Candidatus Merdousia sp.
GCAAATCCATAGACGATGCGACTTCTTCGGGCGTGGGTTCGTGCCCGAGCTCCTGAATGAGCTGCTTTTGAACCTGCATAACCTTGTTGAGCGTCTCAATCATGTGCACGGGGATTCTGATTGTGCGGGCTTGGTCGGCTATCGAGCGCGTAATTGCCTGACGAATCCACCACGTTGCGTATGTGGAAAATTTGTAGCCTCTGATGTATTCAAACTTTTCGACGGCCTTCATCAGCCCCATATTGCCTTCCTGTATGAGGTCGAGAAAGTTCAGGCCGCGGTTGGTGTACTTCTTTGCAATGGAAATAACAAGGCGCAAGTTTGCGCGCACCATTTCGGTCTTTGCCCTGTGGGCTTCCTGCATCGAGCGGCGCACGGATTTGACAAGCGAGACGAGCGCCGTCGGTTCGAGTCTGTAAGTGTCGCGGATTACGTCGAGTCGCTTGCGCAGGTCGGCTTCGTTGCCGAGTTTTACTTTCGGTCCGACGCGCTGGATTGCCTTGAGGCGGTAGTAAATGTCGTCTATTTCGCGCAGCACGGGGTTGAGCGAATCCAAAAATTCCTCGAATACCTTGAGCTTGAATTTAAAGCCCTTTTCGTAGATTGCGCGCAGTTTCGATTCCTGCGTTTTGAACATTGTCATATGGCGCTTTGCCATAGACTGGTTTTCGGAATTCTTTGCAGTTTCCCAGTTCTTGGCAAGCACGTCTTCTGCCTTTTGAGCCTGTTCTATATATTGGGGCAGCTCCTCGAAATAGCTGTCGCGCCCGTCCTGAATTTTTTTGTCGAGGACGATTTTGTCGAAGCGCTCCTCGCGGGCGAGAAGCTTCTTTGCCAAGTCTATCTGGAATTTGTTCGTCAGCGACACCGCAAAAAGCTCTTTTGCCGCTTCCGACTCCGCATTTTCGATGCGCTTTGAAATTGATACTTCCTGCTCGCGCGAGAGCAGGGGGACTTGCCCCATCTGCTTGAGGTACATTCTCACGGGGTCGTCGAGAGTGTCCGACTGCAGCGCCTTCGACTGGCGCTCTTCGCTTTCCTCTTTGCGCTTTTTGTAGTTTTCAATATCCTCCTCGTTGTCGAAAATGTCGATATTGAGGTCTTCGAGAATTTTTATTACGTTGTCGAAAATCTGCGGGTCTTTGACCGTTTCAATGAGATGTTTTTGAATGTCCTGACTTGTCAGATACCCTTTTTCGTTAGCAAGCGCGCGCAGCTGGCGGATTTTTATATCTATGCTCTTGGCGCTCGGGGC
>DAVZIV010000402.1:0-1240 GCA_052273125.1 Candidatus Merdousia sp.
CAAGCGGGGTAAGCCCCAGCGGAGCTTCGTCCATAAGCGTCATCATAAGCGGGACGTTCTTTGCCGAATACGTTTTTGCAAGGGAGACCGTGCCCTCTTCGCCCGCGACCGTAGACACCGAAATTCTGCCTTTTTCGCTGTAGAATTCGGGCGGGAATAGCATTGCGATTTTGTCCTTTATTTTGACGAAAACGCCCGTGCCGGTTTTGTTTTTGCCCGCTATGATAACGGTGCTTTTCTTGAATGTTTCCTCGGCTTTTTTCGTCAGTTCCGAGCGCGAAATTTCCTGCGTCTCCTCGCCGCCTTTTTGCTCGGATTCCATTTCCTTTGCCCTTTGGGCCATCGCCATTATTTCCGCCTGTTTTTTGAGGGCTTTCAGCTGCGCCTTGAGGTCGGTCGGGTACTGGGCGGTCAATCCCTTTTTGATGATTTCCACCATAGTCTTGTCCATGCCCTCTATGGCGAACTCGGCAATCTGCGCCTTTGTCTCGGAGTCTGCGTAGAGTTTGTCGCAAATTTTTCTGTAGTTGCCGTTGCAGGTCTTGCAGTAGTGGTCGAAAAGTTTTTGGAATTCGTCCTTTTCAAAAACGCTTTTAATTTGGTTGATTTCCTGCAAGGCTTCGCCCTGCGCCATTATGAAATTTTCCTGTTTTGAGTAGTGGTAGGGGAACTTGCTTTGCGCGTCGGCCTTGAGCTTGTCCACGTCTTTTTTTGGCAGGTCGAACTGCATTGCGCTTATAACCAGCCAAGATTCCGACTGCTTTTCAACCCATGCCGTCCTTTTGCTTTCGGGGATTTTCTTTACTGCGGCGGTCTCGGCGATTTTCGCCTTGATGTCTGCGGGGATTTCCTGTGCGAATGTCGCGTTCGAGGCTATTGATGCGAGAAACAGGGATAGAATAAATAGAGTTTTCTTCATACTGAAAGGAAGCGTATTTTCGGGTCTCGAACTGTCAATCTTTTAATTTAGAAATAGCTTGATTTAAACGTTTCGGCGGCTATAAAGGGAGGCAAAATGAAGATACTAAAAAAGATACTTTCGTTTGTCGGAATCGGCGGCGAAAAAGGCGGCTTAAAGAAGTCGGCGGCTTTCAACAGAAACGGTAAAAATTCCCCCCGCAACGGCGGGAAATCCAAAAATTCGCGCGGCGCCGCGGGCGGGGAACGCAAAACCGCCCCATTTTCAAATTCGCGCGCCTCTAAGTCGGGCGGACAAAGGCGGCAGCAGCGCGGCGAAGCG
>DAVZIV010000403.1:0-1237 GCA_052273125.1 Candidatus Merdousia sp.
ACGCCGACGGTTTCCACTCGGGAACTGACTACAAGCGCAGCGAAGACGGCAACGCCGTTGCCTTTGTAGGGGATTCGATGATTGAAAACATAATGGTTGATTCGGCGCACCTTTTGCACCCCGTATTGCAGGGGAAATTCAAGGCTGTTTCAGCCGAAGTTCCCGTTTATAGCTTCGGCAACAGCAACGCCGGAATGGGCGACATTGTAAACTTTATGCGCCTTGCCTCCGAAAAATACAATGTCGGCAACTTTATAATAAAATTCGACTACCAAGACATTCTCGACGATATTCACCAAAACGACGGACATTTTTGCTACGTTTTGGAAAACGGCGCGGCGTCAATCAAACTCTTCCCGAAAAACACGAGGTTTGAAAAATTCAAAAGTGTGGCGGTTCTCAGGTATCTGTTTTCAAATATCCAGCTGTCGCCGAATTCGTTTGCAAAGAAACTTAGGGCGGCTTTGGGCTTGAAAGAATCGGTCGGTGCTTCGAACACGGCGGTCGGGGAAAAACTTTCGCCGGCGGAGGAAAAACTTTTCGACGCGTTTTTGTCCGACGCGCTCAAGATTGTAAATTCAGACACCAAGCGCATTCTGTTTTTGCTCGGGGGAGGCGAAAAGAAACAAACAATTTCGGACAAGCTTGCCGCGCGCGGGTTCGGGGTTGTCGATGTTGACGCCGCCACGGAGTGCAAGTTGACGTCGGCTCTTTCGCATTTTCATAACGATTCCCACTGGAATGCCCGAGGAATTGAACGCGTATGTTTGGCCGTTGCCAAAACCGAATTCTTTGCCGAAATTGCGCGGCGCGCCGCCAATAAAAGCGCCCGTTAGGCGGGGCGGCTTTGCATAGTCGCGAATTTGCGCAAAAAAATCCGCACTTAAAAAACTGCGGATTTTTTGTTTTGCCGTCTGTTATACGTTGAAAAACTCGCGGTACCAGTTGACGAAGTTTTTAACGCCCTCTTCCACGCGGACTTTCGGCTTGTAGTCGTAGTCGTTGTAGAGTCTGGAGTTGTCGGCTTCCGACACTTCAATTTCTCCCGGCTGAATGGGCATAAAATTGATTATCGCCTTTTTGCCTATGTAATCCTCCATCAGCTCTATGTAGCGCATAAGCTGCACGGGGTGCGAATTGCCTATGTTGTAGAGCTTAAACGGCGCAACGCCGCTGTTCGACGGGTCGGGGGTGGCGTCTTTGCCGTTCCAGTCGGGCTTCTTTTGCGGAAGCGGGC
>DAVZIV010000404.1:0-1215 GCA_052273125.1 Candidatus Merdousia sp.
CTACATTGTGTGGATTTCCCCCGAACACGGCGGGCCTCTGGGCTTCGGTGTCGATTTGCACACATCGTACGCTATCGCCGCCGTTGCAACGCTCGCCGTTGCGGTTGTTGTCCGCGTATACGCAAAGGGCAAAACGCCGCTTAAATAGAGTTTTAGCCCCGCTTGCCGCTTCGGCAGGCGGGCGTTTTTTAGTCGTCTTGCGTCCTACACATAAACTTGTATGTTCTGGATAAATGTGGTAGGGTGCAAACCCGAAAAGAAAAATGAAGACATTTATCGTAGTGTTGGGATACGTCATAGCCAAGATGCCGGAGCGCCTTCTGCGCGGGCTTTGCGTTTTTGCGGCACATTTCATAGACGTGGTTATGCCGTCGAGAATGCGCATTGCGTATTCAAATTTGTCGCACTGCTTCCCCGAAGTGTCGCGGGAGCAAATCCGCAAGACGGGGCTGGAGTCCGCCGCCAGAATGGTAGAAATGGGGCTGTTCGTCTTGGCGAGCCCGCATATCGAAATCGAAAAGCTCAAGCGCCGCATATCCTTGGACGGCGGACTTCTCGAAAAACTTTCGGCGGCAGTGGAGAATCCGCGCCCGATAGTAATTGTCATTCCGCACTTTTGCATGATGGAGTCTATCACCATTATGCCCGCGCTCGTGGACGCAAAGCTGCCCAAAGTCGGCGTCTTTTACAGGCCTTTCGACAACGCCGCCGTGGAGGAGTGGGTTAAAAATTCGCGCCAGCGATGCAACATAACGCTGCTTTCGCGCAAGAGGGGCACGCGCGCCGCCGTGGATTTCCTGCGCTCAAACGGCTGCGTCGGGCTTTTGTTCGACCAGAATTCTGGCGGCAACGGATCTCTGGGGATTTTTATGGACAGGCTCTGCCACACGACGGAGCTTCCGCGCATTCTCGCCGAGCACGAAAAGGCGAAAATAGCCTGCATTTACGCAAAGCGCACGGGCTTTTGGCGCGCAAAGATTTCGGGAAACTGGCTTGAATGCCCCGATTACGACGATGCCGCTTTTGCTATGAACAGCTGGCTCGGCGGACTGCTCAAAAGCGACGCCCAGCTGCGTCAGGACTGGCTCTGGCTGCACAGGCGCTGGGCGCGCGGCTATCTCTTCGGAATGCCGAAATTCAGGGCGGGCGAATACGAAAAATGCCTTGCCGAATCGGGCGGGGCGTTTAAGCGCGTCTGCCTCATTCTCATAACGC
>DAVZIV010000405.1:0-1196 GCA_052273125.1 Candidatus Merdousia sp.
AACGTTGTTTTTACAAGAACCGTTCATATCTGTTTTTCCTATTTTTTATTGCATTTTATCAAATTACAACGCCGTCGCAATAAACGACGGAAGCTCGACGGGGTAGCCCACAAGATAATCCTTGGCAAGCTTTACAAGCCACTGGCGATTGCCCGAAACGCGGCGCACTACCAGAAATTTTGCGTCGCCGGACTCGCGGATTTCAAATTTGTCTATGTTGAACTCCGTGCGGAAATCCTCGCCCGCGAGAGTCGCGGCAAGTTTCAAAAATTTTTCGTCGGTGTTGAGGTCGGCTGAGAAGTCGCCCTCCTGCAAGTAGTCACCGAATTTGTTGCGAATATAGCCCTCGAGAGCCACTGATTTTATCCTGTCCAGCATATTATTTCCTGTGTTTTTTGATTAAAGAATACGCGTCGTTGATACGCGAAAACTCCTGCTCGAGCGCCTTGAGCGCGATTTCGTCCAGCCCCTTGCTGCGCATTACGTCGGGGTGGAGCGCCTTGCATTTGTCGCGGTAGACGCGTTTTATTTCGGCGTCGGTGTAATCGGGCGAAACGCCAAGAGCCGCATATGCGCGCTCGAGTCCCGTCGAATATTCGGCGCCGAAATTTCCGTCGGAAGACGCGCCGCGCGAACCGAAGCCCTCCGCCGATTCCTCCGCGCGCGAATACCCGCCGCCACGTCTGCGCGTATAGACAAAATCCTCTATATCCAAGCCCAAACGAATTGCCACGGCCTCCAGAATTTCAAGCTCCGCCGCCGAAACGCCGCCGTCGGCAGATGCAATTCGGCAAAGGATTATCATGTAGGCGTTGCGCGAATGGGCGTCGTCAAAATCCTCGGCGAAGGCGTCGGTGATTTCAAGAACGGAAAGCGGCGAAACCCTCGAGCGTCTGAAAACGCCTATAGCGCGGCGGCGCGCCTGCGCGGTCAAACCGAGCGAATCGAAAACCGCCTCGACAGCGTTGATTTCCTCGCGGGAAATAACGCCGTCTGCCTTTGCTATTTTAGCCAGAGCTTGGCACGTGTATTCAAGAAAAAGTTCCCTCCGCGCCTGTGCAGCCGCGGCGTTTCTGGGCGAATCCCAGACGATATGCCCCAAAAGCGCCCCCAAAAGCCCGCCCCACGGCGACTTTACCGCAAACAATCCCAACAAAAAACCTATCAACTTGCCAATCATATCAAACCGTTTCGGA
>DAVZIV010000406.1:0-1177 GCA_052273125.1 Candidatus Merdousia sp.
GAAAAAATCCCCGTGCCAAAAGACAATAAGGGATAGCTTGACAGATGCGGCGGGGGGATTTTTAATCTCGGGCGAGTATGAATAAAGATATTTTCGGCGGACGCCGCCCTTCGTGCGACGAACTTCTCGACTTTGCGCAGAGTCAGCCTCTGGAAAGCCTGTGCGATTATGCCGACTTTTTTAGGCGTAAGTTTCAGGGAAATTTTGTGGATACGTGCGCCATTATGAATGCGCGTTCGGGCAGGTGTTCTGAAGACTGCAAATGGTGCGCGCAATCGGCGCACAACCCGACGGGTTGCAAAGTGTATGCGGCGGTTTCGGCGTCGGAGGCGTTGTCGGCGTGTCAAAAGGCAAAGTCTTGCGGCGTGAGGCGTTTTTCCCTCGTAACAAGCGGGCGCACGCTTTCGGAGGAGGACACTTTCAAGATGGCGGAGGCGTTCAGGAAAATGTCGGAGCTTGGGGGGATAGGCTTGTGTGGTTCGTTCGGGTTGCTGACGAGGGAGCAGTTCGAGGTTTTGTACGAGGCGGGAATGCGCAGGTTTCACTGCAATTTGGAGACATCGTCGTCGTTTTTTGCAAATCTTTGCACCACGCATACCATAGAGGACAAAATAGCGTCGATACGCGCGGCGCGCTCTGTCGGAATGAGCATAGCAGCGGCGGAATCATCGGCATGGGAGAGTCTTTCGCCCAGCGCGTCGAGCTTGCTTGTACGCTTGCCGATTTGGAGGCGGACTCCATTCCGCTGAACATTTTGCAGCCCATAAAAAACACGCCGCTTGAAAATGCGCAGCCGCTTTCAAGGGAGGAAATTCTGCGCGCCGTTGCGGTGTTTAAAATTGCGAATCCGCGCGCCGACATTCGTTTTGCCGGCGGGCGCGCGGCGCTTAGCGGTTTCGAGCACGACGCGATGAAATCGGGGGCGAGCGCGTTCATCACCGGCGATATGCTCACTACTGCGGGGTCTGCCGTGGTGCGCGATTTTCAGATGCTTTCGGATTTCGGCTATGAACACTGAGGAAGTTTTGGGCTACGACGCCGCACACGTTTGGCACCCGTATGCCTCTATGAAGAATCCCGCGCCCGTCTACGAGGTCGTCGGTGCGGAGGGTGTTCGCATTGATTTGGCGGGCTGCGGAAGTGTCGTAGACGGAATGTCGTCTTGGTGGTCGGTCAC
>DAVZIV010000407.1:0-1152 GCA_052273125.1 Candidatus Merdousia sp.
CGCCAAGCGCGACGCCCTCGACAGGCGCCGCAAAGTCGCCCCGCTGGTGCGCCCCGAGGGCTCGGTTCTCATAGACACTTCGCATATGACAAAAGACGAGGTCGTTGCGCAGGCAATATCCGTCATTATCAATTCATAATAATGAAAAACCTGTTTTTGGAGTTTGCGGGCAAGTACACCTACAAGGCTTCGCTGTATTTGGCGCAGACCGTTTGCGACGTGTTTGCCAGAATTGACGTTGTCGGCTGCGAGAACGTCCCCGACGGGCCCTGCATTGTGGCGGCAAACCACGTCAGCTATCTCGACCCGTTTTCGATGGGTTTCATAGATTCGCGCCAATTCAGCGTTGTCGCCCGTGACACCCTTATGAAAAACGCGCTCGCAAAAAAACTCCTTCTCAATATGAACGCCATTCCGATAAAACGCGGCGAGTCGGGCAATTTGGGCGTCTTCAGGGAGATTCTTTCGCAGATTCGCTCGGGGCGCAGTGTCATAATTTTTCCCGAGGGCACGCGCAGCCCCGACGGCAGGCTTCAGAAGGGCAAGGCGGGCGTAGGCTTTTTGGCGATGAAATCGGGCGTGCCGATTTTACCCGTGCGCACGTTCGGCTTCGAAGACGTTCTTCCGCGCTCCAACAGGCTTCGCGGCGGAATGCGCATTGTAATGTGCATAGGCAAGCCCGTAAATCCCGCGGAAATAGACGCGGGGCGCGACGATCCCGACCGCGCGCAAAAGGCGGTTGACGCCATAATGGCGCGCCTTGCCGAAATCCAAAGGCCGCGTTTGAACAATTTGTAATTTATCTTGTTTTTATTTATTATGGCTTGGCTTGTTTTATTTTTGGCTGGCGCGCTTGAAATCGTCTGGGTTGTGTCGCTTAAGATGTCCGACAATTTCTCCAAACTTGTACCGTCGGCGTTTATGGTCGTTTCAATAGTGGCGAGTTTTCTCCTGTTGAACGTTTCAATCCGTACTCTTCCAATGGGCATTGCCTACGCAGTCTGGACGGGTATGGGTGCGGCGGGTACCGTCATTGCGGGCATTGTTTTGTTCAAAGAGCCGTGCACGTTTTGGCACGTGTTTTTCCTATCCATGATAATCGCGGGGCTTGTCGGCATAAAATTTGTTTCTCCCGAATAAAAGAGTATGCAA
>DAVZIV010000408.1:0-1152 GCA_052273125.1 Candidatus Merdousia sp.
AATGTCGGCGCAGCCGAGCACCGCAAAACTCATTGCTATGCGGTGGTCGTCGAAAGTTTTTATGACGGTTTTTCCCGAAAGTTTTTCGCCGAGCACCCTGCGGATTTCCGAGCGCGTGCGGCATTTTGCAAGCGCGGGGTGCGAGACGATTTCGAGATAGCCGTCGCCCTCCACGACTTCCGCGGCAACCTTTTTGAGCTGCGACGCCATCGCCGCAACCCTGTCGGTCTCCTGCCCGCGCGTGTGGGCTATTCCCGTAATTCTGACGCGGCGCGGCAGGTACGCGGAGGCGGCGGCGAGGGTGAGAAAAGTGTCGGAAATGTCGTTGAAATCGAGCGTTAAATCGGAATTGTCGAATTCGTCCGCGCCGCATACAAGCAGGTCGTTCCCGCAGACTCGCGTGCGGACAAGCCCCGCGCCTTCGAGCATTTCCACGAATCGGGCGTCGCCCTGCAATTTTATTTTCGCAAAATTTTTCAGGGCGCAGACGCCGCCGACAACCATCGGAAGCGCCGCGAAATAGGACGCCGCCGTTGCGTCGGGCTCAACCTCGTAGCGCGCGCACGGAAACTGCGCCGTCATTTTGCGCGTCATTTCCACGAACGGCGCGGAAACCGTGCCAGCCGAAGACACAAGTTCAAGGCGCTCCCGCGCAAGGGGCGCGACCATCATCAGCGCCGATAAAATCTGGCTCGACTTCGACGCATCGACTTCCGCGCGCCCGCCCTTCAAGCCGTTCGTGTACATTTTAAACGGGAACGAATTTTCGCGACCGCCGAACTCGAAACGCGCCCCCTGCGCGGCGAGAACCTCGAGAAGCCCCTTCATTGGGCGCGCGTACATTGCTACATCGGAATAGAAATCGAACTCTCCGCCGACGACCGTCGCCGCGAGCGCCGAAACAAAGCGCGCCGCCGTGCCCGCGTTGCCGACGAAAAGTTTCGCCCTCTTTGCCGACATTTTCCCAGCGCATACGGTTATTTTTTTTACCGTTTTGTCGGCGGAAATTTCCAGCCCGAGCGCGCGCAGGCAATCCATCATAATTTCGGTGTCGCACAAGAACAACGCGCCCGAAATTTCGCAGCCGCAACCGTGCACGGCGGCAAGAATCAACGCCCTGTTTGTTATGCTCTTTGACCCGACCGGCAAAAC
>DAVZIV010000409.1:0-1107 GCA_052273125.1 Candidatus Merdousia sp.
ACATGGGCGCTTGAATATTTTCCGCCGGAGCTCAACCCCAACCCGATGTCGAATTTCTTCGGAATATTCGGCTCTTCCGACGTGACAGACGCCGAAGTTTCCGCCAAGACCGAAAAGACAAAACAAATTAAAGCCGAACGCCAAAAAGCCGAAAAACAGGCATACGACGAAGCCGTAGCGCGCGCCACGGCAACGGCAAACGCAGGCAAAAAGGCGGGCGAGGCAAAAGTAGCCCCCACAAAGGAACAAATTGAGGCCGAGCGCAAATACGAAAGCATCGCCGACGTAGACAAGGCGTTCAACAAGGCGCTCGAAGAACGCGCCGCAAAGAAAAACAAATGAAATCCGTAGCGGCAATATACAGACAATTCGGCGTCCCCGCGCAAGTGGTCGAAGCCGAAACACTCGACGTGCCCGCCCCGCAAAAGGGACAGGTGCTTGTAAAATTTCTGCGCGCAGTCGTAAACCCGTCCGACTTGGGAATGATAGGCGGTTCCTACGGAACGCTCAAAACGTTGCCCGCAGTGGCTGGGCGCGAGGGCGTCGGCGAAGTGGTGGAAGTCGGCGAAGGCGTCGAAAATGTCAAGGTCGGCGCGCGCGTGAGGCTCTCGCAGGAGGCGGGCGCATGGCAGCAATACCAGATTGCCGACGCAAAAACGCTCACTGCAGTTCCCCCTTCGCTCGACTTGGATATGGCGGCTATGGCGTTTGTAAACCCGCCGACGGCGCTGTGCATTGTGGAAATGTTCGCGGAACTCAAGGCGGGCGACTATCTCATTCAAAACGGCGCAAACAGCGCACTGGGAATTTTCGTAATTCAGATATGCAAAGCCCGCGGAATAAAGACCGTCAATATGGTGCGCAACGCCGCGCAAAAGCGCGCAATGCTTGAAAGCTTCGGCGCGGATATAGTTGTAGACGAATCGGAATTCGACGCCAGACAAATCAAGGCGCAAACCGAGGGCAAACTCAAAATCGGGCTAAACCAAATAGGCGGCGAAAGCGTTTCAAATATGATAAAGGCAATGGGGAAGTCCGCAACGGTCGTCACCGTCGGCGCGATGGTTTCAACGCCGGTGCGCTTCCCCACGCGCTTTTTGATTTTCG
>DAVZIV010000410.1:0-1084 GCA_052273125.1 Candidatus Merdousia sp.
GCGGCGACCGGTGTTGTTGTTCATACCCGGCAGACCGCCTTCCCAATCGGAAGGTCTGTCCCACGGCAGATCGCCGCCGTCTGTCTGGCGCGACGGCAACTGCTTTTTAGGCTCCGACGACATACAAGCCGCCAACAGCAAGCCCGAAACAATAATGAGAATATGGGGTATATATTTCATTATCAAATGCGAAATATTCGCGCGTTATTCTTCTTCCTTGGCGGGAGCTTCCTCGCTCTTGGCTTCGGCAATTACGGGAGATGCCAATTCAAATTCCGCGCCCAAAGTTATGTACTCGGGAATATCGGAATTTTTGTTGAGCAACAAAGCGGAGGCGTCTTGTGAAACTTCCTGAACTTCGGCTTGCGCAATAACTACGCCGCCTTTTTTGAGAACGAGCAACTGTTTTACGTCGAGACCGTTTGCCTTGCCCTTGTTGATGGCGATTACGCCAGAATTCGGATCAAGCGCAACTACCTTGGCAATGTCGCCTGTGGGAACGTAGGGCACTCTGACAATCTTCTTTTTGATTTTGTTGCCGGCGGCGTCCGTCTCCACAACCTCGACAACTTCGGCAGCTTCGGCGAGCTTTGCCTTTTTCTGGGCGGCTGCAAGTTCCTTTTCGGTTTCGGCAAGCTTGCGTTCAAGAGAGTTGATTTTGTCTTTGAGGTCGTCGGTATTGTCCTGCTTGGAAAGAAGCTCCTTGGACGCCAAAATTTCCTTTTTGAGGGCTTCTATAGTGGAATCTCTCTCGGAAATTACGGAAGCGGATTGCTCTATCTTGGAATTGAGCGTTCTGATTTGGCGGTTTGCCTTGACGATTTCCGCAGAGGCGGAAACGTTCTTGGCGCGCTCCGATTCAAGCTCGGAATTCAGGGAGGAAACGTCGCCTTCGAGAGCCTTTACGCGTTTTTCAAAAGCGGCAATTTTGCCCTTTCTCTGATTGTTCTCCTTGTTGATTTTTGCGGCATTGGGGGCTTTTTCCACAAGCGTAGCGCCGGATATTTCGGACATATCGGACTCCGCCGTAGCAATACGGCCCTTTACGTCGAACCACGCATAGATGCAGAACGCGGCCGCCAAC
>DAVZIV010000411.1:0-1062 GCA_052273125.1 Candidatus Merdousia sp.
AACTTGGGCACGCAATACCGATAACGCTGCTTGAGGGAATTTTCAAGGCGGTGGACGAAGGTGTTGTAAAAATATCGTCTGTGCACAATTTCTGCCCCGTTCCGCCGTTTGCATCGGGCGCCACGCCGAATTTGTTTTCGCCCTCGACAAAGAGCGCGGCGGAATCGCAAATGTGGCGCAAGTACACGCTCACTTCAATAGAAGTGGCAGCCCGCACGGGCGCAAAGGCTGTGGTTTCGCACAGCGGAAAACTCTCTTATTTTATGTTCCGCCCCGACGCTCCCATGCAAAAGGCGTTCGGCGAATTCAAAATATCGGAATTGCAGGACTCCCCGCGGGCGGCGCAAATCCGCAGCCGTTTCATAAAAAAAACGGGCAGGCGCGCGCTGGCAAAAGACTACAAATTTCTCGAAAAAAACCTCTCGGAAATCTCCGCAGACCTCGAGAAGGCCGGCGTGTTCATAGGCGTGGAAAACCGCGACGGGCTCTCGGAACTGCCGCTTGACTGGACATTCGCCGAGCTCTTCGGGAAACTCTCGAAAATTCCCGCGGTAAAGGCGTGGCACGACTTGGGGCATTCGAAGAAGAAGGAGCTGCAATTCCTCTACAGCCAGCAGCGCCTCATAGAGGAAACGCTGCCGCACATCGGCGGCTGGCACATTCACGATTGCGACGCCGACGGGCGCGACCACATAGCCTTGGGCGAAGGCTGCATAGACTTCGGCGCTCTCAAAAAATATTTCGACCCGTCAAAACACATTTTCACGCTCGAACTCAACGCCAAGGTAAGAAGCGCCCAAGCGGCGGATTCGCTCAAAAAATTTAGGGACTTGCTTGTATGACGCGCCAAATAGACATTTCCAACCTCCACCCGAAAGTAGAAATCTCCAAAGCCAAGCTGCGCCGCTTTATGCGCCTGCTCGACGCCGAAATGCCGCCGCAGTTCAGAGCCCCCGCGGGCACGCTTTCGCTCGTGGTGACGGACGACGCCCTCATCGCAAAAATCCACGCGGATTTTATGAACAAGCCCTCCCCCACCGACGTCATCACCTTTGAGGGAGA
>DAVZIV010000412.1:0-1054 GCA_052273125.1 Candidatus Merdousia sp.
AAAAAATTATTTTTCGCGGCGGGGTTGATATTTTATATTTTTGCGCAACAGGCGGTGCTGATTCTGATTCTGCTCGGGATAAACGCAAATTTCGATAAATTCCAGTGGAATATTCTCAACGTCTGGACGGCGCTGCTCTACGCAACTACACTCGTTTCTTCGCTGTGGCTCTATAGGGTTCTTGTGGGGAAAAACCGCGAAACGCTGCAGGCAGTGTGTGCGTGCCTTTCAATGCTTATTCTCACCGCGGCGGCGCTCCTGCCGGTCTTTCTGCCGAACGTCGAATACGCGCTCTACGGAAGCTTTGCGCTTGCCGCAGCCTACATTGCGACGGCGGCGGATATAGCCTTCAAGGGGTTGGGATACAAAAGTATCGCCAAGCTTACCGCGGCAAGGCGATAGTGTTTATGGGGTGTCCGCCGAGCCACGCGGCGAAATTCTCAAAGGCGATTTTTATCAGACGCGCCCGCGCCGCATGCGTCGCCCAAGCGATGTGCGGAGTAAGAAAGCAACGGGGAGCAGAAAGCAGCGGATTGTCGGGGGCGGGCGGCTCGGTCGAAAGAACGTCAAGCCCGGCATAGTCGACCTTTCCTGAACGCAGCGCGTCGGCGAGCGCCCCTTCGTCGATGAGCCCGCCGCGTCCGGTATTTACAATCCAAACGCCGTCGCGGCATTTTGATATGTTTTGGGCGTTGACGATGTTCCTTGTGGCGGCATTTAGTACGCAGTTGAGCGAAATTATGTGGCTTTGCCCGAAGAGCCCGTCAAGCGGGACAATTTCGGCGCACCCGACTTTTTCGCCAACCCGCCCGCTCGGCGAGTATGCCACAACGCGCATCGAAAACGCGTCGGCAATTTTTGCCACTTTTTTGCCGATAGCGCCAAGCCCCACAATGCCCATTGTAAGCCCCGCAAGCTCGGTCTGGGGCGTTAGCAGGTAAGTCATATCGGGAGCTTTACACCAACCGCCGCCCTTTGCAGACGCCGAATGCGCGGCTACGGCGTTTGCAATGTTGAGAACGTGCGCAAAGACGAGCTGCGCGACGGAATCGGT
>DAVZIV010000413.1:0-1025 GCA_052273125.1 Candidatus Merdousia sp.
ACACAAACGTCGCGGTAATAGACGACATTCTCGCCACGGGGGCACGGCAAAGGCTATGTGCCAGCTGCTCTCTTCGCTCGACGCGAAAGTCGCGTGCTGCTCGTTCCTGCTTGAGCTCGAGGGGCTAAACGGCAGGGAATGCCTCTCCGACAATGAGGTTTTGTCGGTCATAAAACGAACCGTCTGCGAATAGTATGTCGAAAATCCGAACATTGTCCATTTTTGTAGTTGCGACGTTGCTTCTCGCGGCGCTGGTTGGATGCGAGTCCGTCAATGCAAGTTTCTGGCCTTTGGACAAGTCCTCAAACGGCGTCTACGGCGCGCCCAAAAGACCGGAAGAAGTCGATATTTTCATAACAAAAAAGCCGCCATACAACTACAAGGAAGTCGGCATTATCACATACGAGACGTTCTCCTCCTACAACGACGAATCGAGCGTCTACGCCATTATGCGCGAGCGCGCCGCAAAGGCGGGCGTTGACGGAATCATAATACTCAACCCGCAGGATTTTTGCAGTCCGTCTACGTTTCTCTCCCCCTACCCGCGCGGCTACGGGTACCGCTACGGCTACTACGACAGGCGCGGAATCCCCGATATGTTCCGCTATCGCGCGTCGGCGATTGTAAAAATTAAATGAAGCTGATTCTGCCGGTAGTTCTTTTGACGCTATCGAACGTCTTTATGATGTTTGCTTGGTACGGGCATTTGAAGTTCAAGCAGGCTCCGCTTTTCATAGTGATAATAGCAAGCTGGGGAATTGCGTTTTTCGAGTACTGTTTGCAAGTACCCGCCAACCGCATTGGGCACGAAACATTTTCGGCGGCGCAGCTAAAAACCATGCAGGAGTCAATAACACTGGTAGTTTTTTGCGCATTTTCGGTACTGTATCTAAAGGAAGAACTCAAATGGAATTACATTGTCGGTTTCGCCTTTATGGTGCTTGCGGTGTTCTTCGTCTTCAAAAAATAATTTTGAGGGGCGCACTATTGAGTTTATACGGTGTTTCGTATTTTGAGTGGCAGTA
>DAVZIV010000414.1:0-1019 GCA_052273125.1 Candidatus Merdousia sp.
CGTGTTGGGGCTGGCTACGGGAAGCACCCCTTTGCCGCTCTACGAAAAGCTCGCCCAGCTGCACAAAAACGACGGTCTGGACTTTTCAAAAGTAACGACATTCAACCTCGACGAATACCTCGGGTTGCCGCCCGAAGACCCGCGCTCGTACCACTATTTTATGTTCGAGAACCTCTTCAACAAAATCAACATTCCGCGCCCAAACATCAACATTCCCGACGGAATGACCGACAACGTCATAAAATTCTGCAACTACTACGAGCGCAAAATAAGGGAGTCGGGCGGAATAGATTTGCAGATTTTGGGAATCGGCACGGACGGGCACATAGGTTTCAACGAACCGACAAGCTCGTTCGCCTCGCGCACGCGCATTAAAACGCTTACCCGCGAAACAATCAAAAGCAACGCCAGATTCTTCGACGGCGACGAATCGAAAGTGCCCCAGCACGTCATAACAATGGGAATCGGCACGGTTATGGACGCCGCAAACATTCTGATGCTTGCCTTCGGCAAAGACAAGGCGGACGCCGTTGAGCGCAGCGTTGAGGGGGCAATTTCGGCATTCACGCCCGCAAGCATTTTGCAGATGCACCGCCACGTGAAATTCCTTGTCGACGAAGACGCCGCGGGCAAGCTCAAGTTGTCGGACTACTACAAGTGGGTCTACGAAAGAAAGCCCGAATGGAACAAATGGCTATAAATAAAAGGCTTGAAAATGAAAACTCTTAAAGTATTGCTTGTCGGGTGCGGACATATGGGAAGTTCGCACGGAATGGCTTATCAAAAAATGCCCGAGTACGAACTTGTGGGCGTTGTGGCGCGCTCCGCTAACAAGGCTGAAAAATTTGTCGAACAAATCGGCGCAAAGTGTTCCGTATTTGCCGACTATTACGACGCGCTCGAAAAAACGTCGCCCGATGTTGTTTCGATTTGCACCTACACCGAGACCCACGCGCCCTATGCCATAGCCGCGTTCAAAAAGGGCTGCCACGTGTTTCTGGAAAAGCCCCTTGCCGAGA
>DAVZIV010000415.1:0-1014 GCA_052273125.1 Candidatus Merdousia sp.
CCCGATAATCGACAAAATCAAGGACGAATCTGGCAATGTCCGCGTGCTTGTTCTAAGCCCCACGCGCGAGCTTGCATCGCAGACCAACGACGCTTTTGCGAATTTTTCAAAGTATGCCGACTGTGTCTCGCTTTTGGTGCAGGGCGGCGTTTCGATGCTCAACCAGATTAAGGCAATTCACGGCGGCGTCGACATTGTTGTTGCCACTCCCGGGCGTCTGCTCGACCTTATCCGCCAGCGTCAGATATCGCTTAAAAACGTCCGCTATTTGGTTTTGGACGAAGTCGACAGAATGTTTGATATGGGCTTCATTGAAGACGTTTCAAACATCATCAGGTATTGCCCGAAGCAGCGTCAGACGCTTTTCTTTTCCGCCACAATGCCCGACGCCGTAATGCGTCTGTCTTCGTGGGCGCTTTCCGACCCCGAAAAAATCGACATCGGCATAGCGCACAGTCCCGCGGACACGATTGAGCACTTCATTTATCCCGTAGACGCCATTCAAAAGTATGACCTTCTCGTGAAGCTTATCGAGACGCTCTCTTACGAAAGTTTGATTGTTTTCACGCGCACGCGCATAGACGCCGACCGCATTACCGAATGGCTTGCCGCCCACGACTACAAGGTTTCAACCCTGCATTCCGACAAGACTCAAAAAGAGCGCGACAAGGCTCTTGCCGACTTCAAGCAGCGCAAGACTTCCATTTTGGTCGCCACCGACATTGCCTCGCGCGGGCTTGACATTTCGGGCGTCGGGTGCGTTGTCAACTACAACGTTCCCGAGCATGCCGAAGACTACGTTCACCGCATTGGCAGGACGGGCAGGGCGAACAGTGAGGGTTTTGCCATCACTCTTTATTCTTCGGACGAAACCTCGTTTTTACAGAAGATTGAGGCGTTTATCGGAATGCACATTGAGCGCAAGAAGCTTGACGGTTTCAACTACATGACGCCTCCCCAGCTTGAAACGGCGTCATCTCGGCGTCCCAAAAAGCGCAACCGCTAAAAAACGCG
>DAVZIV010000416.1:0-1001 GCA_052273125.1 Candidatus Merdousia sp.
ATCGCAGTCGGAAATTCCCGCAAAGGAAACCGTGTTGCGGATTGACGTCAAATACGCAAAAACCTCGTCGGCGGAATGCATGTCGGGCTCGGAGACAATCTCCATAAGCGGCGTGCCCGCGCGGTTGTAGTCCACAAGTGAATCGTGCGCGAAGTGCGTGAGCTTGCCGACGTCCTCCTCGAGGTGTATGCGCGTGAGCTTCACGACGCGGTGCGCGCCCATTTCCGAACCGTTTGCGCCCTCCATCTCAATCTCGACGCCGCCGCCGACGCACAGCGGCTGGTCGTACTGCGAAAGCTGATAGTTTTTGGGACTGTCGGGGTAGAAATAATTTTTTCTATCCCATTTTGTTATTTCGGGAATCGTGCACCCGAGCATAAGCCCGAGCTCTATCGTCTTTCTTATCGCCTCGAAATTCAGGACGGGCAGAACCCCCGGCAGCGCCCAAACGACGGGGTCGGTTAGCGTGTTGGGCGCCTCGGCGAATTTGTACGCCACCGACGCAAACATCTTGCTGTTTGTCTTTAGTTGGACGTGGGTTTCAAGCCCTATGACTGCTTCGTATTCCATTTTCGGAAGAAATTGTTGAAGTTAAATGTTGGGGTGTCTGTCGGAAAGACCCGCCGCGCGCTCGAAAGCGTACGCCATAGAAAGCAGGTTTTCCTCGCCGAATGGTTTGCCGATCATCTGCAAGCCCACGGGAAGGCCTCCGTCGGTAAATCCGCACGGCAGCGAAATGCCGGGGAGCCCCGCCAAGTTGACGTTGATTGTGCAAATGTCGCTCAAATACATTGAAAGCGGATTGCCCGTCTTTTCACCGAACTTAAACGCGACCGTCGGCGAAGTCGGCGTAAGGATTGCATCGACGCTCTCGAAAACCTTTTCAAAATCGCCCCTGATGAGCGTGCGGACTTTCTGGGCGCGGAGGTAGTAGGCGTCGTAATAGCCCGAACTCAGGACGTACGAGCCCAAGATGATTCTGCGCTTGACCTCCTCGCCGA